>JANOGZ010001027.1:0-3046 GCA_031406255.1 Pyrinomonadaceae bacterium
GATGGTCTCTTGTGCAAATCTCTGATGTCATCACGTAATGTGATTATTAGACCCTCGTCTCGGTATTCTTTGCTGTGTCTCGATTTTGAGCACAGATGTTGATACACGTACGCATTACTTGAATCATTTCAACAAGTCTTAAACATCGTATTATTACTACCTCATTGCAGCTCGATTGTTTAGTTCACACACCTCGGTTACAGAGAAGGCTGGTCCCCCCCGGTTTAACTCGTTTAATTACCACTCAATTATAAGTTGGCGAAAATACTATTGTCCGCCCGCTTTCGGTATTTCTTTTGCTATCACTATTTGCGCCACGCTTGAAGTGGTCGTAAGGAGAACCCGACGATGAATGCATATGGTGTAAAGAGAGAGCAAAGTACCAAGGAGAAGAGGTCGACGACAGTTTTGGTGGTTGAGGACTTTGACGAAACGCGTTTTATGCTCAAAGTGTCGCTCGAGATGAGCGGCTACCGAGTGGTGGAGGCCGTCAACGGTGAGGATGCGGTCGCGGTCGCCCAAAGAGAGGTCCCTGACCTGATTCTTATGGATATCGGTTTACCCGTGCTCGACGGCTTTGCCGCCACACGCTTGATCCGCGAAGACCCGAGATTACGTGATGTCCCGATTGTGGCTATCACGGCTCATGGAGCCCCCGAATATCGCGTTAAAGTTCTGGCCGCAGGGTGCAACGAGTTTGTTACCAAGCCGATTGATTACGATCGCTTGAATAGCGTAATGATACGTTTAATCAAACCCTCCGATGAAACTGAGGCTGCGGGGTAAAAGATGTCGCGAAGCAACGAGTCAAAGTATACCGACCCGGAGACGGACAAGATCGCCGCGCTCACCGAGCGTGAGCGCGAGGTCACGTCCCTCATCGGTGAAGGTCTCAAAAACAAGCAGATTGCCGATCGCCTCTTGATCAGCGAGACGACGGTGAGTCATCACCTGACGTCGGTCTTCGGCAAGTTGGGTGTCTCGGATCGCCTGGAGCTGATTATTTATGCCTATCGCCATGGGCTGGCCGCGCCTCCTCTGCGCTAGCCCATTCCCCCCTCCTTTGAGACATAAACATAAGAATACAAGCACCCGGACTAGCGGCGAGGCCGGATAAAAGCCGGAGCCTTCCCGTACCTCCCCGGCGTAAACTCGGACGACCCGGAAGCGGTTTTTCCCCTCGCTGGCAGGCCGGGGAGGCACATTTGTGCCCCATACCTTAGGCGTGTCCGCCCACCAGCCCGTTTCCGGCACGCGCTGATCAAACGGACGTCAGGCTCCGCCGGAAACCTTCCGTTCGATCTTAAGAGCACCGTGACGTGACGGCCGCTACTTGAGTGCCCCGGCCGTCAGGGGACGAGGAGTTCACAAAAGCATTAATGGACTGAGTGATAAAGCGATTCGGAGTTACAATAGCTCTGCCCCCCTGGGCAAAGCTTCAATGTGGTTTATCCGAATAGGTCTCTAACTCGTCCGATGAAAACTGCCAGGCATCACCAAAAGGAAAACAGATCGGCACAGAGAAGCGGGCCGAAGCTCTCGGGCGCATCGTCGAAAAGGCGGGCTGATACCACCGCCAGCGTTGAACAGGGACGCGGCGTGGTCGTTCCCAGACTGTTTCACCTGCTGGCCGCGGCCTGGATCATCGGCATGCTGATCTATGGGGGCAGCGCGCCCAAACAATATGAGGAGTTGTTGCAGGAGGATCGCATTGTCGAGTGGGGAACAGTCGGGCTGTTTCTGGCGGCGGGACTGTTGCATCTGCGCGAGGCGATCCGCACGCGCCGCCTATTCGATGGACTGGTCGCGCTTTTCTGCCTGTTCGTGGCGGGTGAGGAGTTCAGCTGGGGGCAGCGCCTTCTAGGCTTCGGTTCGCCTGAATACTTCCTGGAGAATAATTACCAGCAGGAAGTGAATTTCCATAATCTGCCGCAGTCGTTCGTCAAGCCCAAATGGATTCTGATGCTCGCGCTGGCCGGTTACGGCGTCTTGTTGCCGCTCCTGTCACGCGCGCGGAGTACGGGGCGACTCATGGCGGCGGCGGGGGCGACCGCCCCGCCAGCTCAACTATTACCGTGGTTCATCGCTGCCATTGCGCTACTCCTCTGGTATCCGCTGACGCTGACCGGCGAATGGGTCGAGTTTTTTGCCGGCGCCCTGTTCCTCGCTTCAGCGGTGCAGCCACCGAAAAGGTTATGGCTCGGTCTCGCGCTCGGCGGCGTCGTTTTCGGCATCCTGATGACGGGCGTCTCCGGCGCGCTTGAGCGCGGCCGGGATGTCGCCCGGTTGCAATGCGCGACCGCCGAGCGCGAGAGTCTCCTCAACGATATCGTCGCATCGGACGCGGCGACGGATAAAGTGTGGGGTCTCTCGTCCATTCACAAAAGGATATGGACGGCGGTAAATGATGGCTATCTGGACCGCGAGCGTATTGATAAATTCGATGGAACTCAATGTGAAGGCCCGGCGGCTCAGAATATTGAGATGCGCCGCAAGTACGGGGTCGATCCGTGGGGCACCTCCTACTGGGTGCGTTTCAGGAAGATCAGCGATACGGAGCAGCGTGTGATGGTCTATTCGTTCGGGCCTAACCGTCGCCGTGATGTCAATGAGGATGCGATGGGCGAGGGCGATTCAGGCGATGATGTCGTCGCGACTGGCACCCTAAGCAGGGGAACCGAATAAAAGGGTGCAGCAAGATTTTGAGTCGGCCATCAATACGCGGCTTCTGCCGGAGGAACGCACAAGAAGCGAGCAGACCACCATTCATTTTGCTCAGGTCTAAAGAATACACAGAGGGCGGAACCATTACATGGGTCCCGCCCTTTGAGATTCCCTGACCATCGCTTTTGAGTGGTTATTTCTTACACAGACCCATGCGGTTTTGTTTGTAGCCCTTGTTCTTGATCCAGAAGTCGACCGTCCCAGCGGTGCCGGGTTCATCATCCCCCCAGGCAGGCCGTCTTCTCCAAAACTTGCGGGGCCGGTAGTGTCGTCGTGGCAGTCGTGGTCGTTATTGGCGAACATCCAGTTGTAGCTGATCACG
>JANOGZ010001121.1:0-2196 GCA_031406255.1 Pyrinomonadaceae bacterium
TCGAAACTAATATCACGCGAACGCTGCCCACCGACTATGACGGGCGAGTCGTTTTTCTCCAGCTGCCGCCTGGCCGTTACGCTCTGACGATCGCCAACGGGGGGTTCGGCACCCTGGTTCAGGAAGACTTTCCACTGACAGTTGGCCAGGCGATCTCTCTCAACGTGATTTTGAAGGTTTCTCAGGTGGAAGAACGCGTCACGATCACGGCCATACCAACCATCGATACTGCCAAAACAGAATCAAGCACGACCTTGAATGAGAGATCGGTGAGCAACCTTCCTGTGCTCGGAAGAAAGTTTGAAGACCTGCTCACGCTGACTCCGGGAGTCAGCATCGTGCAGGGGCCGGACGGCGACGAGATCAACTTCTCCGGGCAGCGCGGCATCTTCAATAACATCAGCCTCGACGGCGGCGACTATAACAACGGCTTCTTCGGCGAGCAGTCTGGCGGCCAGCGTGCCGCGATCGATATTCCTCTCGATGCCGTTCAGGAGTTTCAGGTGGTGGCGACGGGGGCGACCGCCGAGTTCGGGCGCACCGCCGGCGGCGTCGTCAACGTCATCACCAAGTCGGGGACGAACGAATTTCACGGAAGCCTCTTCTATTTCCAGCGGCTCGAAGCCTTAACCGCCAACACTTCCGACGGTAAACCGCTCAAGGACTTTCACCGCGAACAGTTCGGCGGCACGATTGGCGGGCCTATCAAAAAAGAGAAGATCTTCTTCTTCGGGGCCTTTGAACAGATTCTGGAGACCCTGACGCGGGCGAACCTGAGCGAACCGATCGGGGCGCCCTGTTCGGTCCAGACCCCGACGATTCAGGCCAACGAAGCTCTCATCAATAGCAATGCCGATTGCCAGCGACTCGCGCTCCTCAATTTCTTCCGCACGACTCGAAGTCAGGAAGAGGGATTGCCGATCAGGCGCCCGGTCCGGAATTCGGCCCTGTTGGGTAAGGTTGACTGGAACATCTCTCCGTCCAACAAGCTCACCCTGTCCAACAACTTCATCTACTCCCGCAATGAAAACCAGACGTTCGACGTGGCCACCTACGGCAACTCCGCTAACGGGATCGAAGGCCCGTCGAAGGTCAACGCGTTCAATCTCAACCTTTTCAGCTCCGTCTCGCCGACCAAAGTCAATGAATTTCACTTCACCTTCGCGCGTGAGGTACGGCCGCGCTCGACCGTCCCTTCCAGCATCCCGGCCGACACGGCCATGGGATTTGCGACCACGTTCCGGTTCGGGAGTCCTTTCTTCATTCAACCGAACGTCGATGAGACCTTCAAGCGCATCCAGTTGAGAGACAGCTTCACTATCGTCTCGGGCGGGCACACGGTGAAGTTCGGCGGCGAATTCCTTCGCAGCCGCAACTCGCAAGTCTTCCGCGGATTCTTTACGGGCCGGTATATCTTCGACAGCGTCGCGGGTTTCTTGCGCTACGCCTCGCCGGCCTCGCTGGGTCCGGGCTTCGGGCCGCGCACAGCGGCTTGTTCCGACGGCACCTATACGGATGTTTCGGCTCCCTGCCCCGCCGGCTCGACGATGACCGGCGGCCCGCTCTTACTTTACTTACAGGATGCGCCCACCGGAAATTCGGATATCCCGCCGGGCGCGTCGGACATCACCAATAAAGACTTCGCGCTGTTCGCACAGGACAAGTGGCAGATCCGGCCGAACTTTACGCTCAACTATGGCCTGCGCTGGGAAGCCCAGATCTTCCCCGACCCTGAAGTCCCCCCGGCCGAGACGGCGTACGGGCGATTCCTCAGCGACCCGCGGTTTCCTTCGGACGGGACGCTTCCCAATCAGAAGAAGATGTTTCAGCCGCGCGTCGGATTCGCCTGGGATTTATTCAGCAACAGCAAGTCGGTGTTGCGCGCCAATTTCGGGATCTACAACGCCCGGCAGAATATGCTGACGCAGGTCGGCTCGATCACCACCAACGGCGTCCAGCAACAGACGATCTTTCGCAACACGCCGCTCATCGGTATTCTGTTGCGCCTTGGCACACCCGAAGTGGCGGTCGTGCCGACGTGGCCCGGCCTGGTCTCCCCACCGGTACTGCCGCGCGGTACCTTCAACGACTTTACGGGCGTGCGGGTCTTCAGTGAGGATTATGCCAACCCGCGTATCTACACCACGAACGTAATGTTCGAGCAGGAGCTGTTCCCCGACTTGGCGGTGTTCTTCG
>JANOGZ010001146.1:0-1933 GCA_031406255.1 Pyrinomonadaceae bacterium
GCGAAACGGTCAGGTCATCCGGGTAGGGATTAAAGACCAGTGTCGGGGCAATGGCGCTCAAATCGTAATGCATGGCGCGCCCGGCCTGCGCCGGTTTTCTCAATTCGGGAGTTATCAATCGAGCGGCGCCAAGCGGACCGAAAATCTGGTAGTTGTTCGCATATTTGGTAATGAATCCGGCGTAACGCCTCGCCTCCCAGAGACGCCAACCACCTCGCTTCAGCAGCAGCGAATCGAAAGCCGGCTGCCTCGCCACGACGGCCAGCAGCGCTTTGGCCATCTCTTTCCAGGGCTCAACCCGGTGACGGCTCTGCTCTAGGACCATGTTAATAAACCACGGGTAGCCCGCAAAAAATTCGTCGCCCCCTGTACCCGAGATGGCGACGGTGACGCCCTGTCGAGCCGCCAGAGAGACGAAGTAGGTATTTACGCCATCAACGGAGGGTTGATCCAGGCTTGAGGCGATATGACGAAGGCGATCGCGCACCTCGTTTCCTCCGACAAGGACGCGACTGTGATCCGTGCCTAAGAAACGCGCCGTTCGTTCCGCATCATCACTCTCATCTATATCGGCCCCTTCTGCTTCGAAGCCGACCGAGAAAGTCTTAACCTTATGACTAACCTCTCGTGCCATCAATGCGACCAATAGCGAAGAGTCCACACCGCCGCTGAGAAACGCCCCCAGCGGAACATCGCTTATTAGTTGCAGGCGGACAGATTCTTCCAGCACACTCGCCACCTCTGCGACCAACTCCTCATAGGGTCGTTCGCGCAGATGAGGCTGGCGGTCAATACCGAGCGACCAGTAGCGCTCGATTCGCTCCCGTCCACGCTCGACGATCATCCGATGAGCCGGCAACAGCATATTTACGCCCCGCAGGATCGTACGAGGCTGGTAAATCGAGCCATAGGTCAGAAGCAGGCGCAGAGCTACCGGATCAATCTCCGGCTCGATCAGGCCGCTGGCCAGCAAGGCTTTTATCTCCGACGCAAACACCAGCCGACCGCCGACGCGCGCGAAGAGAAGCGGCTTGATTCCCAGGTGATCGCGCGCCAGGAGAAGCCGCTCGCGCCCGGGGCCGCGGCGCTTATCATAAATTGCGATGGCGAACATTCCACGAAGTCTTAGTAAGAAGTCGTCGCCGTAATGCTCGTACATGCGCAGAACGACCTCCGTATCCGACGCGGAAGAGAATTTATAACACTGTGTCTCGAGTAGGCGGCGCTCGCTTTTGAAGTTGTATACTTCCCCGTTGTAGACAATCCAGATTGTCCCATCCGGGTTCTGCATGGGTTGGTGACCGGCGGTACTGATATCGATAATGGCGAGGCGGGTCATTCCCAGGGAGACATTGGAATCCGAGAACAAACCGCGGTCGTTCGGACCCCGGTGATGCATCGCGTCGACCATCGATTCGACCGCTTCGCGCTCATCGGCTCCCCATATCCCGCAAATGCCACACATTATATTACTCCGCCTCGCTGCCGACGTTTACCGGTTGGCTGGCCACCGGCATTTTCGCTCGCGCCTCGACCCCATTGCCACCGTAATAGGCCTCGATCTCAGTGAAGCCGCATGAACCCAGGCAATTTTTGATCTCTTCGACGCTGCGTAAATGTTTGTATTGATCCGTGAGCGTATCGTGAGTGTCGAGAATTGACCATTCTCCGAGAAGTTTGCTCCCCAGCTGTGGATAACTATCGTAATAGTCAATCAAGGGCGAGACCCTGGCCAGATGGCGCCGTAATCGCCACGCCCCGCGCGTCTTGCTCCAAGAGAACTTATGCACCGGCAAGAGCGTACGCGCCAGAGCGAGGGCTACGCTCTTTGAAAGCGCTGGCGGCAATCGCAGGAGCAGCGGGCGGAGAAGCCTCCGCGGGAGCGGATAAGGATAGCCATAGGTGTAGTGATCGATGACGAGCATCCCGCCCG
>JANOGZ010001169.1:0-1278 GCA_031406255.1 Pyrinomonadaceae bacterium
CGTTGAGCCCGTGTAAGTGACTCTCACCCGGGAAGGCAGCACCTTGCCGCGCAGGATCACCCCGTCTTCTTCGTCATGGCGTCCATCCGCGGCGGTTCCCGGCGCAATCAACTCCTTCAACGTGCGAGGCTGGTAATCATCCGCTGTACGAGCCTTTTTAGGTCCCGGCCCGAGAGGGTTTTGCCCGTAGGCCGGATCGCCACACAGCACGAAGGTGAGGGCGATGACAAAATGCAGTGGTTTATTTTTCATGAATATTCCTCCCGCCTCACCCGACGGGATGCCCAACACACGAATTAATCGGCGAGCTATCAACTTCATTGACAAGAGACCTGCTGATGGCGTGTCCGGTTCAGCGATGTGTCAGGCGGATCGCAGCGGGATTCTCCCCTCTGATATTGTGCCCCTTTATGCCCACGAATCAAACTCCTTCTGATAGGGGATACCATTCTCCTCCAACCATTGCTTCACCGCATAATAGTCAACGAATCGATCCTTCAAGAGCCGGAGCAATAACTCGTCCGGGTTGGCTATGTCAGGTGTTTGCGCCTGCTTCTCCATCAGCCGCGATAATACTTTATCCTTATCAGAGGCAGAGACGATCAGCAAGAAAGCGACATCATTGCCGAAAAACTGTTCGGCCTCACTGCTGAAATCGTAGAGCTCGACGACGAGGCTGCCATCGCTCTTGATCTCCGCCGAGGACGCCGTATGCTCCAGCACGCCTTTGAGCTTCACCCGGTTCTGTGTATCTTCACTCAACCTTACTCCTTTGTTGTCCTTAGAGGCGGCGCAAGTCACGCCGCCTGACGCCCGAATTCAGCGGCGTGCTGCTTCAACCTTGATGAGAGGCATGCTTACGGCGCATCCGCTGCAACGAGTTGTTCGTTATTACGGCAGATGAAACTCGCCAGATATTCCCTGGCCATGGCATCGAAGACTGCTGGAGATATGCCGCATATAGGCTTTATCACTATCTGTGGAGTGCCCCGGATGTTTTTCCCACGCTACCTGGAAGAACTTTCCTTCCGCTTCAATCATCGTAACGAAAACCTGCGCGCATCGATACTGAAGCTGTGAGAGCAAGGCGCCGCTGACCGAAATCAGCGATAATTTAATCGGTTTTCCCTGGGTGTTACCATTCTTCATGTTACCAGGGCGCGGCTGAGGCGGGACGATATGCCGTCATCTTGAGTGCCGGAATAGGATGGGGACTACTAAAACAACCGGCACCTGCGCTTGATGTTTCTCTATCACGAGGACGAGGACGTTATCACT
>JANOGZ010001219.1:0-1053 GCA_031406255.1 Pyrinomonadaceae bacterium
AGCCCACGCGACCGATTCGCAGGCCGCGCCGATATTATCCGCTTCATTAAAGGTAATGATGGTGGCTGTTACTTTCAAGGCAGTAGACGCATGCGCCGGAGCTCCGACAAGTGTGCGAGAGAGCGCCTCTGGAGCATACGAACACGGGCGGCGAAGCGTCAACAGAAGGGGAGGGAATTGGAGGTTCGGTTTTTACGAATCGGGAGAAGACATCTGTTTGTGCGCTTCTCCCGATTCGTAAATCAGTGATTGCCTAGTGGGCGACCGGCGTTTCGACGATCACGTTGTTGGCGCGCATCGTGGTGGCGGTGCTGCGTTGAAGATCGGCCAGCGCTTTGTTGTAATCGGTCTCGGCGCGCAATTCCAGATTGCGCGCGTTGACGAGCTGGTTCTCGCGCTGGAAGAGAATGAATGTCGTCGAGCGTCCGACCTGAAACAGCCGCCGCTCGCCGGCCAGTTGGAGTTCGGCGTTTTCGCGCGCGGAGCGGGTGGTCAGCACGCGCCGCCGGGATGTCTCGACCGCCTGCGCGGCATTGCGCACTTCAACCTCGACGGCCTGCTCCTGCAAACGCGTCGTCGCCCCCAGTTGCTCGCGTTCGATGCGCGAGCCGGCCAGATTGGCTTCCGCGGTACGGTTGCGGAAAGGGATCTGAATCCTCACGCCGACCACGATATTGCGGGTGTCCAGGCTGAACAGGTTGCGAAGCATCTGCCCGTAACCGCCCACCAGACGCGTCGGCACGCCGCTTGTTTGTGGCGTGACGGTCGGGACCGCAGCGGGCGGCAACCCCTGCGCGGCGCGCAATTGATTGATCTGCGAAAGCAGAAAAGCGTCCGGGCTGCCATCTGAAGGGCCGAAGATGATGGGTATCTGGCCCGTGACCGGATCAAGCGGCAAGGTTCCGGTATTACCGGCTGTGACGGCGCTACCGGCCAGTCCAGTTGTGGAAAGCGTCGAGACGATATCAACTTGCGGCCGCGTCTGGTTCTTGAAAAACTTGAGGTCAATATCACTAATCTCCTGCTGAATGCGAAGGCGACGAAGCTCGGGAC
>JANOGZ010001233.1:0-2143 GCA_031406255.1 Pyrinomonadaceae bacterium
TGACCAGCGTGGCACCGGCATGTCAAAACCGAATCTGGGGTGCTATGAAACTCTCGATTTTCCTCTCGACGTACCGCCGACACGCGAAGAATTGATCCGCGTGACGCGCGAGCGTGCCCGCGCGTGCGCGGGATACTGGCGGGAATGGCAGAGGGTTGATTTATCCGGGTACAACACAAACGAAAGCGCCGACGACCTGGAAGCGTTGCGGAAGGCTCTGGGAGCCCGGCAGCTCAGCCTGTGGGCGATCAGTTATGGAACGCACCTCGCTCTGACGACGATGCGCCGGCACCCGCAGAGCATTCATCGCGCGATCCTGGCCGGCGTGGAAGGCCCTGATCACACGCTCAAGCTGCCAGGCAATATTCAGAAGCATCTCGTTGACCTCGACCGTGTGATCAGGGCCGATCCGAGCTTGAACAAAGAGATCCCGGATTTCCTCGGTCTGATGAAAACGGTTTTCGATCGGCTGGAGAAGGAACCGGTCACGGTTGAAGTGACAGACCCTCAGACCAAACAGAAGGTCAAAGTCATCATCACCAAATTCGTGATGCAGTATCTGACGGCGGCAAATATCGGGACGACAGTGACGAATTCTTTCCCGGCGATCTATTACGCTGCCTCCAAAGGCGACTTTTCCCTCGCCGCCGAATCATGGCTGCGTCAATCAAGATCAGGGATCGGCTCGGCGATGTCATATATGATGGATTGCGCCTCGGGCGCTTCCGCCGAACGACGCCAGCAGATAAAGCGTGAAGCAAAGGAATCTCTGCTGGAGAACATCGCCGACCAGGTGTTCCCGGACGTTTGTGACGTGTGGCGCAGCCCCGATCTCGGCGATGCTTTCCGCGCGCCCGTCAAATCGAGCGTCCCGGTACTCTTCATTAGCGGCACGCTGGATGCGCGAACGCCTGTCAGTAACGCAGAAGAATACCGCGCCGGGTTCAGTAACAGCACGCATCTCATCATCGAAGGCGCCGTACATAGCGATCCCTTGTTCCTTTCTTCGCCAAAGATCAAGGATGTGATGCTGGAGTTTATGAAGGGAGAACCAGTCTCGGTTACTAATATCATCCTTCCACCGATGAGGTTCACACCGCTCCCATCACAAGCGAGCAAATAAAACGCGCGGCGACGAAATCGGTAACACCCCGACGGCCGGTGAATCAACGGGCCGCACGCCCCGGGGCGTGCGGCCCTCATCCTCGTGTGTTTTGGATATTGCCGCCGCTGGATTTGATCGATCAATGCATACCGCGAGGATTCACGAGGAGGCCACGAGCGTGGTGGTAGATCAGGCCTCAAGCGTAAAGGGATTGAAATTAGTCTTGCGGTCGAAATAATCCTCCTGCTCGGCCTGCTTGAGGAGATTCACGATCTTATACGTGAGAGGAGTGGCCAGCGCTTCCCACAGCACTTTAATGATGTAATTGGCCACCATTACCCGAACAACTAATTGTGGCGTCCAGTTGGCTGAACCAAGAAATGCGAGTGGATAGAAGATCAGGGAATCAACGCCCTCACCGATGACGGTTGAGCCGATGGTTCTAACCCACAGGAATCGTCCTTCCGTCTTGATTTTGAGTTTCGCCAGGACATAAGAATTAGCAAATTCGCCTGCCCAGAAGGCGATCAGGGAGGCGAGCACGATACGCGGTGTTTGACCGAAGATGTCTTCGTAAGCCTCTTGCTGTAGCCATCCGGGAGCGGGAGGAAGCTTGACTATGACGAGACTCATTAAGGAGGCGAAGATCAGCGCCCCAAATCCCGCCCAGATAACCCTCCGCGCGCGCCGATAGCCATAGACTTCAGTCAGGATATCGCCAATGAGGTAGCTCAGTGGAAAGAACAGAACCCCGGCCCCAAAGGAGTAGCCGAATAGAGAACACACCTTACCGACGCCTATCAAGTTAGAGCAGAGTAACACCACGACGAAAGCGGCCATGACCAGATCGAAGTAACGGTAAGAGTGGGGCTGGTAATTTCGAGACAGAGTAGATTGCAACGTGAGCCTCAATAAAGGTCGCCCGGGAGATACCGGGTTGGCTTCAATTCTGTAAGCGGGTACGCCACTGGCACACTGAACCGCAACGGGCGACTTTGATGGTCGCCTTGGTTTATCGACACAAAAAATGAGCCGGGC
>JANOGZ010001252.1:0-1541 GCA_031406255.1 Pyrinomonadaceae bacterium
TATTGGCGGCGCGATACTAGCACAGTCTTTTTTGATGAAGCAATATTAATGAATGTATTTTAGCGGAGTATCTGCGCTATGGTTTCACCTTGTCGCGGCGTATATAGAGCACGAGGTTGGCGCCGGGACGCAGCACATAACCGCCGACCCGGCTGTAATTTTCACCGAGCCGTGATTTGAGCTGGGATTCCTGCGCTTCGGAGCCGATCACGATTGCTTCCTTGAAATCTCCGACCCGCCCCTGAAAACCGACGCGCTTGTATTCGCGCAGATACCACGGCAGCGGCCAGTAGTCCGGCGAGGCGATCGCGATGTCGGTCTCCTTCCCCGTGCCGGCGCGCGCGGCAAGCCGCTCAATCTCGCCCACCAGTTGATTGATGCCGCGCATCGTGTGCGCGTAGACATACGGGTAGCGATCATTGTCATACTGTGAAAAGTTGAGCACGACCGCCTGGTACATACCCATCGCCACGGCGCAGGCCATGAGGCCAATCGCCACCGCGCGTTTTACCGTTTGCTGACCGTTCCAACCGTAAATCGCGTTTATCGCGTAGCCCCCGCTGATCGCCAGCGGCAGGGTGAAATTCAGCGCGAGCCAGGGCGTTTTGTATGGGACGAGCGAATACGCGGCGAGGATGCCGATAGCCCACGCGGCGGCGAAGACGATGAAGCGACGGCGCGCGCGCCAGAGGGCGAGCGCCGCGCCGAGCGCGCCGAGCATGAGGAGCAGCGATTCTTCCTGCAAGAGCCAGATGACATACGTGTAAAACGGCTTCCGGTGAAAATCGCTGGTGCCGGTTTTCGTCCAGATTTTGAAGGTCTCGAGCGCGGCGACGACGCCCTGCTTGTAGGTGAAAAACGATGAGTAAAAGAGCACATTGATAAACAGGAAGACGGCGAGCGCCGTCAGCAGCCACGTGATGACGCGTTATGGGCGGCCGAAGCGCGCGTGCTCCGCGCTGACGTCGCGGGCGACGACAGCGTCCGGCCGCCCCGGCACGCTCTTTGCGCCGCGCTTTCTTCCGCTCACGTACTTGAACGGATACCATCCCAGACGCATCTTGAGGCGTATGTAAACCCATGCCAGCGCGGTCGCCAGCATAAGCACACCGATTGAAATAAAGGCCGTCTCCTTTGTGGCGAAGAGCAGCGCGGCGGACACGGAGGCGAGCATCAGATAGACGGGTCGCGCCGTGTCATAATACTTGAGAGATGCGACGACCAGCCCGAGGGTAAAAAAGACGAACAGCATTTCATGGATGAAGTAACGCGATAAAAATACGGCGCCGGGTGAAACGGCCAGCAGCGCCGCGGCGGCCAGCGCGCCGATGGCTCCGATGCGTCGTCGCAGGCCGAAGAGCACCAGCGCGATCGTGGCGAGACCAAAGACGACCGTCACCAGACGGATCGCGAAGGTATTAAGGCCCAGCGCAGACACCGGCAGCAACGCAAAGTAATAGAGCGTCGGGCCGTGGTAATTCGATGGATCGTAATGGTAGATGCCGTCGCGAAAGAGCCTCGTGAGAAAGAAGCCGTTGACG
>JANOGZ010001258.1:0-1921 GCA_031406255.1 Pyrinomonadaceae bacterium
ACCAGATATATTCCGGGTTCGCAAAGAATAAGCGGCACAACGCCCGAGTTAACCCGCGCCGAGCGAGCAGCATTCAACGCGGGAAGAATAAATCAACGATGATAGGAATGCTATCGTGAGGTAGGGGTGAATGAAATATGAAACGCGTTGCGACCACACAAACCTGGACTGCGGTTTAGTAACCCACATGCCAAAGAAATCATATCAGATAGAAGAGACCTGAAAGGCGAATCCGACAACTCTGAGCCAAGCTTTTTAGGCACAGCCGTTCTGCCGGATACTGAGTTTGCATCTGCATACTTATTTAGCACTTCTCTCGAAAACATCAAATATCCCAATAAAAATCAGAAGGCCAGCTCTCCCACGAAAGTGAAGTGCTAAGTAAGTTAGCACTTCGTCTGCTTCCCACAATGACCTCCGCATAATCCTCAGCGCAATGCCTAAGGGTCTTCTGTTTGTTCAACTTATCGATCATTCCCAGTCGTTCGAGAGGGGTGGCACAAGGCTTGTCATAGGAAGGAGCAGATCGTTGGAATGAAATCATAGTTGCTCTTACACGAATAAGGAGAATCCATCATGTTGCGTCGCCTCTCAGCCTACATCACTCTCATCAGCTTAGTCCTCGTCCCGCTCGCCCCGATCACCACATTGGCCGCTCCAGCCAGCCAACACGGCGAGCGGAGAGCCAAAAAGAAGGTCGCGCCTGAATTTGAGTCCGTCCCGAATTCTACGGCGACAGTGCGTACACTGATTCAGACCAAAGGTCGTCCCTCACGCGCCCAGGACGATGCGATCAGGGGAGCCGGAGGCAGCAAGCGCGCCAGTTACACGACGCTTGACACGGTGGTCGCGGACGTTCCGCTTAACCAAGTCGCCGCGCTCGCCGAACGCGACGATGTGGTATATGTCTCGCCCGATCGCCCCGTCAAGATGCAAGCGAATTTGACGAACGATACCACCGGGGCGACGCAAGTGCAGGCCGGACTCTCTGGCATGCCCGGCTTCAAAGGCAAGGGCGTCACGATCGCCGTCCTCGATAGCGGCATCAGCGCCAATCATCCAGACTTTATGAAGAACCAGAACCACTCGCGAGTCATCGCCGCCGTTGATTTTACTGGCAGCGCCAGGACAGGTGACGCCGATGGCCACGGTACGGGTGTGGCCGGCGTGGCGGCTGGAAACGGCGACGCTTCGAACGGCTACGAGGCCAACTACGGCGGCATCGCGCCGGAAGCGAGTCTCGTCGATGTGCGCGTGTTAGACGAACACGGCGTCGGCCTCACCAGTAACGTGCTGGCCGCCATTGACTGGGTCATCGAAAACAGTGCTCGCTATGATATTCGCGTCGTCAACCTGAGCTTCGGATCAGCTGTGCGCGAATCATTTCACACCGACCCGGTCTGCAAGGCTGTGGAGCAGGCCACACGCGCCGGACTGGTTGTCGTCAGCAGTGCCGGCAATCAGGGGCGCACGGAAGAGATCGTCGGCTACAACACGGATGGCTCTCCGATCTATCGGCTCGTCTTCGGCGCCGTTAACAGCCCTGGCAATAGCCCTTACGTCATCACGGTCGGAGCGACAGATTCACATAGCACCGCGCAGCGTTCAGACGATACTGTTGCCACTTTCTCCTCGAAAGGCCCGACGCGCTTTGATCATCTCGGCAAGCCCGACATCCTCGCTCCCGGCAGACGCATCGTTGCCGCCATGTCACAGGAGCCGAACCCGACGCTTCCGACCGAGTTTCCGGACAGAGTGGTGCAGCCCGTCTCGTCAGACGCGATGCCGAACGCATACTTCAACTACTCGGGAACGTCTTTCGCCGCGCCTGTCATTGCTGGCACGGTCGCGCTGATGCTCGACGCTAACAAATCCCTCACTCCACTTCTGGTCAAAGCTATCTTGGCGCGCACGGCGCAAC
>JANOGZ010001274.1:0-3512 GCA_031406255.1 Pyrinomonadaceae bacterium
CGGCCGTTCATTCTCGCCCAGGGCGCCATCGAGAAAGGGCAGTTCGACGACGCGTTAGTCTTCGGATTCTCAAAGACAGGGAAGATTAAAGTACCGGCTATGTTAAAGTGGGGGCGCTCGGCCAGGGGAACTAAAGCATGAACAAAACGCAGGCCCGATGGATCGCCCTGTCTGCGGCAACGGCCAGCGCGCTCTATTTGTGCTGGTTGATGCTGCGACCCTTCATCGATGTGTTGATGTGGGCGGCGGTGCTGGTGATCCTCTTTTTCCCGATTCACAAACGCATCGTTCGTCGCCTGCAGAGCCCGGGTTGGGGGGCCGCGCTTTCGTGCCTGCTTGTTATCGTCACGATTCTTGTTCCGCTTACTCTTGTGACGGCAGCGGTGCTTAATGAAGTGGCCAACGTCGCGCAGAACCTTCAGGCCAACATTCAGTCATTCCTCGACCCGAACTCACCCGTCACAGGGCGCGCTCTCCGCTGGCTCGGCCAGTATGTTGATATCGAGCGGTTACGCTCGCAACAGTTTGTCACGGACCGCATTAAGAGCATGAGCGGAGCGATAGCGGGTCGGACGCTCGGCGTGGTGGGCGGGGTGCTCGGCACGGTTGTCCAGATCTTTTTCGTGATCTTCACGATGTACTACCTCTTCCGCGACGGCGAGGGCATTCGCCACTGGCTGAGCGATGCTCTTCCGCTGGAGAAGCGACAATCCCGTGAAATCTTCGAGCGGATGCGCGACGTGATCGGCGCGAGCGTCTACGGCGTGCTCGTCATCGCGGCCATCCAGGGCGCGCTCGGTGGTCTGGCCTTCTGGTTCCTGGGACTTCCGTCTCCGCTCTTGTGGGGAGTCGTCATGCTGGTGTTTTCGATTATCCCGATGGCCGGATCGTTTGTCGTCTGGGTACCGGCGGCGATCTATCTGGGAATAACGGGTCAGGTAGGCAAAGCGGTGATCCTCACGGCGTGGGGGGCACTCGTTATCGGCACGGTTGATAATTTCCTTCGCCCCAAACTGGTCGGCGATAAAACGCGGCTGCATGAGCTTTTCATCTTCTTCTCAGTGCTGGGCGGCTTACAAGTCTTCGGAGTGCTGGGGATCGTCATTGGTCCGGTGATTGTCGCGGTCACGCTCGCGCTGCTCGATGTGTTTAGACGAGCGGAAGGTTCCCGCACAGAGAAGACCTCCGAGGAGCCCACCCTCGCCGAGCCGCAGGAAGCTTTGCAAAACGTTCCCGCGCAGGAGGAAAACAGGAGCGATGAAGTCGGCGCGCTCTGATCAAACCGTAAACACAAAATAAAGAATGTTAGAGAAAAATATGACGGAGCGCCAAACGCGAGCGGAGCTTTCCGGCGCATCTATGGACGACACCGCAAATCCCTGGCGCACGCTTTCTTCAAGGGCGATTTATGACAATCCCTGGATCGGGGTGCGTGAGGATCAGGTGATACGCCCTGACGGCGAGCATGGTATTTATGGGGTAGTGCATCTCAAGAACGTCGCCATCGGTGTTCTTGCCGTTGAAGACGGAGATGTGTATCTGGTTGGACAATACCGTTATCCGCTCGATCTGTATTCATGGGAAATTCCAGAGGGCGGGTGCCCGGAAGGTGAAGACCCGCTGGCGGCGGCACAGCGCGAGTTGGCGGAGGAGACCGGACTAAGAGCCCGACGATGGGTGAAGATGGGCGAAGCTCATCTATCAAATTCCGTGTCGGATGAATACGCCATATGGTTTGTCGCGACCGATCTGACGCAGGGTGAGCAGCGTCCCGAGGCCACCGAGAAGCTTACTGTCCGCCGCATATCTTTTCAGGAGGCGCTCCGCATGGCGCTCGCTGGTGAGATCACTGACGCGCTGAGTCTGCTCGCGATTATGAATTACCAAATCACTCGCGGCGGCTAACGATTAATATTGACATCCTACTGAAGCGGATAGGCCGCCAACCCTGCAAGATTGGCGGCCTATCCCTGAAATTACCTGTTGCGATCTGACAGCTTCCCGAAATGCCTAGGCGGCGTAGCGGTCGCCAAACGATTCGGCGAAAACGCGGCGGCCATTGATCGCGTCGTCTATGATTTCGCGCACGGCTGCGATATCCGGGTTAACGTCCATACGGTCACACGCGCGCAGATGGCGCAGGATACCCTCCGTCGCGATATCTATGGCAGTTCCCGTCAATTTAGAGTAGCGGCGCGCCTGGATATGGTCAATTATTTGCAGCCGCTCTTCAAGTGGCAATGTTGCATTGAAAGTCACTTTCCCTATTGCTCCTTCATTTTTCGGCCCATTCCCAATATTTGATAATGAAGAAAGGGCTCTCGCAAAATTTACTGATGCTTACGAGGAAATATTTCGATGCTTAATTAACGCTCAATGATGCGCCCGGGTTGCAAAACCCTGAAATTTACGCAAACCGACCCCCATTTGAATAATTGTTGTTACATCTACAATATTCGGGGGGCCGGAAAACTCAAGATTATAAGCTAAGTCCGGCGAGAATGCCAGAGAAATTTTCGGTGGGACGTTGAATTCATGCTCTCAGGCCGTGGCGATCAGCTGAAGGGCAGGCTCTACCCACGCCTGTTGAAGACTCCGCCGACCTTGAGAAAATTCCAAAGGGGAGCGAGAAGTGCTGTTAAGTTGCGTATCGTCTTGAGTTAGCTAGGTAACGGAGGCTTTCACCGGGATTTCAGGAATGACGGACCATGGGCGTTCGGGAGCGCCTGCCGTGTGATCTCGCGCCCGGCGCTTTTGCGCCCAGAGAAACCGCACCGCCTGCGAGTCGTGCGCGATTTCTCGCGGCCGCAACTCGTCAGGCGGTGTAAGTTATCTTTGCTTGTCGAGTGTGAAGAAGGACGAGCGAGAGGACCATTACTTTTTGGGCACAACGATATCTTTCATCCCTTTGCTGACACGGAATTTGAGCGTCGTTTTGGCAGGGATTTGAATCGTTTCGCCCGTCTGCGGATTGCGGCCTTCGCGCGCTTTGCGTTGGGACAGCACCAACTTACCGAAACCTGGCAGAACAAATTCCCCATTCTTTTTGACTTCACGGCCTGCCAGTTCGGCTATTTCCTCGAAAAATTCTTTCGCTTGCGCGCGCTTAATCTCGAACCTCTCAGCGAAGTGATTGAGCACCTCGGATTGCGTCATGCGTTTCTTGGCTGCTTTGGTCGTCGCCATGGCGTAGTGGACTACCTCCTGTGGAAAGGGTAAAAATTGAAAAGCTTATAGCAGGACATATATCATACAGAGCGGCTTCGCGTCTGCAAAAAAAAGCAAATTTTCTGCCGTTTCGAGGCAAAAATTCGCTTTGGTAAGAGCCCGGCGCGACCGCCCGGGACAGCGTCTGTGGAGATACCGAAAACCGGTTCACAAGCCACGCCATAAATAAAAATGGTGATTATCAAGATGACCATAAGCCGTTAATATTAGTGGACACAGCTTGATCGACACTTTCGGAACCCGCCGGCGAGGAGTCAGGTACGACCGCTTATAAGACCGACGGG
>JANOGZ010001237.1:0-3212 GCA_031406255.1 Pyrinomonadaceae bacterium
GAATTGATGACCCGGAAGAGATCGCCAGAATAGGAGTTCATGCCAG
The DNA here is from genome assembly GCA_031406255.1 of Pyrinomonadaceae bacterium. GTDB lineage: Bacteria > Acidobacteriota > Blastocatellia > Pyrinomonadales > Pyrinomonadaceae > JANOGZ01. The sequence goes on from JANOGZ010001237.1 coordinate 47, forward strand.
TTGCGAATTTGATGACGGCTCCGGGCTGCCTTGTACATCGTACTCGATCAAGCTTAGTAAATCTAAAGGCTCGGGGAGGAAGTCCTCCAAACGCGCCACCTAACAACGGCATGCACCCGACCGCGAATAGCGGGCTTCTCATCGTTAGCTTGGATGGTTTCGAGGTTGAGTGCGCGGCGGGTGATGCCGGGCGTTAGATTGCTTTGAGGTGACTCATGTCAAGTTATTATGGTAGTTGGAGAGAAGATGTTTACACTTGCGCTGCTTGTAGTTGGAAAGGAACAGGCGAGCAGTGTGAGCAAGGAGAAATGTTTAGTGACCTATTTGAAATCTGCTGTCCTTCTTGTGGTAAGAAAGTAGGTTTCGTCATGTTTCCAACTACTGAAGAGAGTAGGCAGAACTGGGGCAAACTAAGTGATGAGGACAAAATCGGCGTTGAGCATATTGAAGAATTTAGGAAAGAGTTTGCTGCTAAATCAGTCCTTATGAGATTGGCACAGACAAGTTCTTTCTGATACATCGGTAAGTGCTAGCCAACCGAACGTCATCAGAGGTGAACTGCCTGTGCCGGGACACACGATACTTGACATCCCCCAAGCTGAACAAGAGCAGATGCTGGCACAATTGCGGCGCGCTCGCTATGGCCACTTGCTCGCGCTGCACATCCTCTTGCTCTGTGCGGCGGGCTGGCGGCCTTCCGCCATCGCCGCCGCGCTCTTCTGCTCGCGCACCAGCGTCTATCGCACGGTCTCGGCTTACCGGCGCGGCCAACTCGACCTGGGGCTTGAGGCGGACGCCGCTGACCCGGCTTTGCCCCCGCATCGCGCCAGCCTGAAGCGGTCGGTGCTGGCCTTGCTCAAGCGTGCGCCGCAAGCCTTCGGGTGGTGTCGCACGCGCTGGAGTTGCGCAGCCTTGGCCGCCGAGTTGAAAGCGCGCCGCGGCGTCTCGGTCTCGCAAGATAGCATCCGCCGCTGGCTCCATGAGGCGGGCTACGTCTGGAAGCGCGCCCGGCACGCAGCCAAAGATTCGGACCCGGAGCGGGCGACAAAGCTGGCGCGGATTCGCCACCTCTGTGAGACTTTGCCTGAGAATGCGGCCCTCTTCTTCGCTGATGAACTGGACATTCACTTGTTGCCCAAGCTCGGCTGCGAGTGGATGCTGCGGGGCACGCAGACGGAAATTATGACGCCGGGAACGAACCACAAGAACTACCTGGCGGGTGCGCTCAACTATGTGACGGGCAAGCTGCTGTCGGTCGTCGGGGAGCGGAAGAATCGGTGGCTCTTCATTGACTTGCTGCGGGCGATAGACCGGGCGTGTGTGGCCACGCAGGTCACGCAGATTTACGTCGTCGCGGACAACTACGGCATTCACAAAGCCAAAGCTGTCGCCGTGTGGCTGGCGGCGCACCCGCGCTTCGAGTTGATCTGGCTGCCGAGTTACTGCCCGCGTGCCAACCCGATTGAGCGGGCGTTTGGCGACGTGCATGACAAATGCACGCGCAACCACAAGCGGACGGCTCTTTGTGAGTTGGTGGGGGATGTCAAACAGCATCTGCGGTGGAACGGACCGTGGCGCTACCGGTTGTCGGAGATTTACCACGCGCCGGAAGTCGAAGCGGCATTGGCGGAGTTGAAGTCCGCGCAAGAACTGAAGGCCGCATGAGTGTTCCAATGTCATAAGGACTGATTTAGGACCGCGCTCCAGGCTGATCTAATGAGAATCGGAATCGTTACTCCGGCCCCCCCTCGGTCCAGATACGGCAATCGGGTGACGGCCCTTCGCTGGGCCCGGATTCTGAGAGAACTCAGCCACCGCGTCAGCATCTTACAGGAATACGATGTCGAAGCCTTCGATCTGCTGATTGCTCTTCACGCCCGCCGTAGTCACCAATCCGTAAAGCACTTTCATCGAGATCATCCAGACCGGCCGATCATTGTTGCGCTCACCGGCACTGACTTGTACCGCGACCTACGAAAAAGCAAGCAGGCTCGACAATCGCTTGAACAGGCGACGCGGATCATCGGTCTGCAGCCAAAAGCCCGTGACGAGCTTGATGCGCGACTGCGCCGGAAAGTGCGGATCATCTACCAGTCAGTTCAAACCAAGTCCCGACGAAAGCGCATGGAGTCGTCATCGTCCCGGAAATCTTTCGACGTGTGTGTGATCGGCCACCTCCGTAATGTGAAAGACCCTTTTCGCGCAGCGATGGCAGCTCGGTTACTCCCGTCCTCGTCACGCATCCGGGTGATTCATGTTGGAGGAGCGATGACTGACCTAATGGCAACTCGTGCGCGGAAAGAGATGGAGGCGAATGGGCGGTACTGCTGGGTGGGCGAGTTGCCTCGATGGCGCGTCCGCCAGGTCCTGTCTCGATGCCGGGCGTGCATTGTGTCATCGATAATGGAGGGAGGGGCAAACGTACTGTCGGAAGCGATAGTCGCTGGTGTGCCTGTGCTTGCGTCACGCATACCAGGAAATGTCGGGATACTTGGCGAAGACTATCCAGGCTTGTTCAGGGTAGGCGACACGGGCGATCTTGCGCAATTCTTAGTGCGAGCAGAGAACGACGCCGCGTTTCTCAAGCTCTTAAGACAACGTTGCGCAAATTTAGCTCCTCTGTTCGAGCCGTCTCGCGAAAAGGCGGCGTGGGCGAGCTTGTTAAGCGAATTGTCTCGGCGCGAGAAAGCAGAACGGAAGAGTCTGTGAAAGTCTCCTTCTAACTGGGGAGGCCATTGCTGCAACACTGCCCTTCGGGGTCGCCGCCCGAGGGGAATTACAGTACGGCCTCTCCTCTATAACTGTCGACAAATGTACACATACAAAGTCAGCTACTGTCTTCTCGAAAGGACATCAGCTGTACTTCATGGATATAAAGCCATGATTTTTTACATAACAAGTACGGGTAAGCTCGAAATAGTAATCGGCATGAAAATTGCTGACTGTGCGGATGAGAGATGAATTACCGCGTGTAAACCAGAGACTGTGCGGTACCTGGTTGAATCTAAGAAAGTAATAAACATAGAGCGCAAAAGGACACTCTCAACGGATACTCACCCCTCATCTTCTGTGCACCTTCCTCATTACCTCTGAAGGCACCACTCGATAACGGAGAAAACCTCATGCAAATCCGATCCGGTTCAGTTTTTTTCCCGCGAGGGCGAGG
>JANOGZ010001297.1:0-1994 GCA_031406255.1 Pyrinomonadaceae bacterium
GATCAGCTCGGCATCGACCTTGTCGGTCTTGGTACGTGACAGGCGGCTGCCGGCGAAGGCTTTGATAGCTGCCGGGTTGACGACGCTGACCGTGTGCCCGGCTTGGTGGAGGTGCAGGGCGAGCGCCTCGCCGAAGGCTCCGGTTGCTTCCATGCAGGCGTGCGTGCGCTGTGCCCCTTGCTTGGTCAACCACGCGGCGAGTTGCTGGAACCCAGCCGCCGTGTTCGCGAAGACCTTATGTTTGAGTTTGCCACTCATGTTGATGAGGCAGAGGTTGAATTTCAACTTGGCGATGTCAATGCCGAGGACAGGTAAGATCATATAGACTCCTTCAGGTTGATAGACACTTGCGGCACGGGTCAAACTTGTCTATACAAGCTCTGCTCAAAGGTTGAGCGGCTTCAGATACTGTGCGACCTCTGGTGCGACAAGGATGGGCACCGGGAGCTAATCTAACCCACTGACTCCGAGGGTCATAATTCGGGCGCGGCTTCTCCGGTGCCCCTTGTGAAGGCCAAAGCTTGTCGCTTCAGCCCACATCCGTCAATATACAAATTCGGGCGTTATGACGCCGCCACCGAATTGAAGCAAATCAGGCAACATGCTTCAATACACGCGGTTCGCATCCCGGACAAGGGGGATTTGGCATGGAGTTATCGGCAGCAACATACATTAGGCGCTCCTTCTGGTGGGTACGTTGGGTGCCTTCTGCGCTCCTCATCATCGGACTCATCGCCTTGACCATCGCTATCGGAGGCACGGTGCTTGTGCCTTTGGTGGTGAGCTTCGCGCTCACCTTCATGCTTGAGCCGGTAGCTGACTGGTTTCAGCGTCGGAGACGCTCACGCAACGCTGCCGTACTGCTCACGCTGGCGAGCGCAACTGTCGCGGTTCTCCTTGTTCTACTGTTTCTCTTACCAAGCATCTGGCATCATCTAAATGAATCTGTCGAAAAGCTGCCCCTCGCGCTACGCGCCGCTGGTTCACGCCTAGAGAGCCTGCTTAACTTCGTCCGCGAGCGGTTAAGCCCGCAAGCTTTCGAGCGCCTGCAACGCGCCATCGCCGATTTCCAAAACGACCCGTCGGTGGTGACATCGCGCATTGGGGAGTGGCTGACAAAAGGCGTTTTCGGACTCATCAGCATCGGATCAGTGGCACTCGGACTGGTGATCGTTCCCTTTTTCGTTTACTACCTACTGCTGGACATGCGTAACCTGCGCCGCGTCATCGAGGAGCATGTGCCAGAACGACATCGCGGGGTTGGCGCGCGTTTATTCGACGAGGTGGGCGAAGTGGTGCGCGGGTACGTGCGCGGGCGCTTTCTCGTCGCCGCTTGTATGTCCGCGATTTATGCGCTTGGGCTGCTGATTTTGGGGGTACCCCTGTGGGCGGCTATCGGCTTGATTGCTGGCTTCATCGGCATCATTCCCTATCTGGGGGTGTTGAGCGGCGTCATTTTGGCGCTCGGTTTCGCGGCACTCGATGGTGCAGGCACCGGACAGCTGGCGGGCGTCGTCGGCGTCTTTATCGTCGCGCAGGTGATCGAGGATTACGTGCTCACACCGCGTTTTATCGGCAGCAAGCTGGAGTTACACCCGATGCTGGTCTTTATCGCCTTAATCATTGCCGGCGATCTGTTCGGGTTGCTCGGTCTTGTTCTCGCCATTCCGGTACTCGGCGTAGCGAAGGTTTTGCTGCGATTTGTGGATGAGCTATATTTGCACTCTGATTTATATCTGTTACCTGCGCCCGCCGGCGAGAGGAGCGAAGCGACAGCGGTGCAGCGTGCAGCAGCAGCAACCGTTTCGGACGCTCGAAATGCTGCTGATGCACGACAAGCAGTGATGACGCGCGAAGAGGTTCCGAAGAGCTAAAGAGGCTCAGTGATCATTGAGTGGTGTAGCGTCGGCATAACAACTCATTCAACCGGACGCTCGAATTGCGTGCCTCTCATCATGTATGCTTGCGGCGTAAATTGAATGCTTGCTCTCGCG
>JANOGZ010001242.1:0-5088 GCA_031406255.1 Pyrinomonadaceae bacterium
CTGACCACTGACCACCGATCACTGCTTCTCATTCATCATTTCTTAATTATGAGTGAAAACCTCGACAAAGTGCGCGGAGTGCGAGAACTGCCACTCTTTCCGTTGCCCCTCGTGTTATTCCCCGGCGTGCCGCTTCCGCTCCATATTTTTGAGCCGCGCTACCGGCAGTTGCTGCGCGATGTGCGCGTCACCAATAACCTGTTCGGGCTATCTTACTTTGACCCGCGCGCCGCGGCGCATGACCGCCCGCCGGTCGGGCATGTCGGATGTGCCGCCGAGGTCATCGAAGTTCAGCCGATGGCAGACGGGCGCTCTAACATTCTTACCATGGGACTGATCCGCTACCGGGTCGAATCATATATTGACCGGGGCGAGCCCTACTTGATCGGTCAGGTCAGTTTCTTTGAGGATCAGGCGGAAGACGAAGAACTGCTCGCGCGTCGGGCGGGCGAGGTCTCAAACTTGTTCATCCGAATCGCGCGCGCCGTCAGAACGATCAATGATGAGCGCGCCAGTCTGCCGGATTTGCCGGAAGCCGCACCGGAGCGGCTCTCTTTTTTGGTGGCGGCGGCGATGGAGATGGATGTCGAGATCAAACAGGAACTGCTCGAACTCCAGTCGAGCACCGAGCGTTTGAAGCGCATCCGCGATCTGCTGTCGCAAGCCGTCAGCGGTTACGAAGAGCGCGCCCGCATGCACGAGATCGCCAGAGGCAACGGGCATGGCCGCAAGAAACTCGACCTTGAATAAACGCGACTCACAGCCGGGGATAAACGGACGGTCGGAAATGACTCTAACAGGACGGCCGATCCTCCTTCTCCTCCTGCTCGTGATCGTAGCATTCGCCGGATGCTCGCCACGGAAGTCGGATAATCCGAGCTTACGGATGGCGGCCGTAGTCTTAGCGTGAGATGGAAATAAGAGAGGCACAGAGGGCGGAGCGCATCCGCGTGCGCGTGCTGTTTTTCGGCGCCGCGCGCGAGGCGGCGTGCGCCGACGAGGCGTCGCTCGACGTCGAGGCTCCCGCCACGGCGGAGAGCGCCTTCGCGCAGGTATTAGAACATTATCCGGCGCTCCGCCGCTTCGGGCGTTCGCTGCTTCTCGCCGTTAATCAGGAATATGCGTTGATGGATCGAGAAGTCTGTGAGGGTGATGAGCTGGCAGTGTTTCCGCCGGTCAGCGGCGGCGCGCCGGAGGAAAAGCCGGAGTGCGCGCCGGATGATTTCTTTGAGCTCACGACCCGGCCGATAGAAATCGGAACTGTGGCGCGAAGAATCGTCCCGCCGCGCTGCGGCGCAACGGTCACGCTCGACGGATACGTGCGCGAGTGGACGCGCGGACGCCGCACGCGCTATTTGATTTACGAAGCCTATGCGCCGATGGCGCTCCGTGAAATGAAGCGACTCGGGCGCGAAGCGCATGACCGCTTTGAGATCGCGCATATCGGCATCGTTCACCGCACGGGGCGGCTGGAAATCGGCGAAACGAGCGTCTGCATCAGCGTCAGCGCGCCGCATCGCCGCGCGGCCTTCGAGGCGTGCGAATGGGCGATCCGCGAGTTGAAGCGAACGGTGCCGATCTGGAAGAAGGAGTTCTTTGAAGACGGCGAAGTGTGGGTCGAGGACGAGGCCGCGATGGCGCTACAGCAGGAAGGAGATGCGGAAGGGGCGCCGTGAAGAGCAGGGCACACATCATAAAAAGCCAGCGACGGCGAAGATTGAGGAGATAACATCATCTTCGTCGTCGCTGGTTTCGCCCCTGCCCTAAGGGAGAAATTGAGGGAGAACTTCCCGGTGGCGCTCAGGCCACGCTGGAGAGCGTTTCTTTTAACTTCTGCGCTGAACGCGCCCGGCGCGCTTTGCTGCGCAGTTCGAAAGATTCGGAGGCGCGCTTTAACAGCTGTCGCATGTTCTGTTCCGTCCAGGGCTTGGCGACGAAGAGATTGACGAGCCCGACGCTGATCTCGCGGATCACATCGCCGACCATCGCGCTGCCCGTCAGCATCACACGGAAACTGGCCGGATGGAGATCGCACATTTCGCGTAAAAACTCGGTGCCCTCGATGTCAGGCATGCGCTGATCTGTGATGATAATATCGGCCGGACGCTCGGTAAGCGCGCTGCGCGCTTCCGCAAGCGTGGTCGCGGTGCGCACGTCATACTCGTCACCGAACATGTCCTGGAAAACTTCCACACATGCGGCTTCATCATCAAGATAAAAGATAGATCTTTTCAAGCCTGCTCCTTCTCTCTCGGGCGGCCGTCGGGACCGGCTAAATGCCTCCACTTACGCAACAGAAGCAACTACCATTCCACACGCGCGAAAGCCGCTTGTTCGATGATTTGCTGGGATTTAGCGCGGACCGCGCGCCGAGTGATCTTTCGCGGTCCGTTTTTGAAGGGAGAAATGCCACATTTTCATGTGGATAAATGCCTCTCCGGTTGGCCTCTTTCGACGCTGGCGAAGAGCCACGGCCCCGCGCCGGAGGAGGAATAAGACGCCTCATCTTCTTTCCCACCTCCGGCGCGGGGCCTTCATCCGGCGCTCGAACGACGACAGAGGACGCGCGTCGCGTGCGGTGTTTCAGAAAATCATTCCGTGATCACTTCCGCCTCTTCGTCTTCGGTCGCGGGGTCAAGCAGCGAGGCGCTGGTCACCCGGTCGCCGCCTTCGGTCTTGATCAGGCGAACGCCCGAAGCGCTGCGGCCGGTCTTACGGATGTCGTTCGCCTCGATGCGAATCAGCTTGCCGTGCTGCGTGATGATCATCATCTCCGATTCGTCTTCGACGGGGAAGACCGCCACCACTTTGCCGGTCTTCTCCGTGGCCTTCATATTGATCACGCCGCGCCCGCCGCGCGATTGCAGACGATAATCGCTGATCTTCGTCTGTTTGCCGTAACCCTGCTCGGAGATCGACAGCATCCTTTCCGAATCGTCGGCGGAGACCGGGCAGACCGACACGACATAATCGCCCGCCCGCAGACCAATGCCGCGCACGCCGCGCGCCGCGCGCCCCATCGGACGCACACCCTCTTCGTCAAAACGAATGGCGATGCCGTCGTGCGTGGCGATGAAGATCCGCTTCGTGCCGTCGGTCAGCACCACATCGAGCAGTTCGTCGCCGTCGTCAACATTGACGGCGTTGATGCCATTCGTGCGAATGTTCTGAAACTCTGCGAGCGAGGTCTTTTTGATCACGCCTTTGCGCGTCACCATCAAGACGTAGCGCCCTTCGGAGAACTCACGCACGGGGACAACGCCCGCCAGCTTACGCGTCGAGGGAATGCTGATCAGGTTGACGATGGCTTTGCCGCGCGCGGCCGTCGGCGCGTCAGGTATCTCGTGGACTTTGAGCTTGTAGACCTGGCCGTCGTCCGTGAAGATCATGATGTAGGCGTGCGTCGAGGCGATGAACAGATGCTCGACGAAGTCGCCGTTCTTCGCGGTCGCGCCGAAGCGGCCCTTGCCGCCGCGACCCTGCCGCGTATAGGCCGTCACCGGCGTCCGCTTGATATAACCGGAATTCGTGACGGTGATCGCGACATCCTCATCCGCGATCAGGTCTTCGATCGTCAGCTCGACGCCCTCGTCAATAATTTCCGTCCGCCGCTTATCGCCGAACTCTTTCTTCACCTCTTCGAGTTCTTTGATGATCACATTCCGGAGCGAAGACTCATTGGCGAGAATCTCCTCGAGCTCGGCGATCAGACGAATGATCCCCTCATACTCGTCGAGAATCTTCTGGCGTTCGAGCGCTGACAGGCGGCGAAGCTGGAGATCGAGGATGGCCTGCGCCTGCAGCTCTGAAAAAGCGAGGCGCGCGATCGTCTTTTGCAGCTTACCGACGAAGCCCGCCACCGTCAGATCAGACGGGACGCCCTTCCATGATTTCACTTCGCTGAGGCCCGCGAGCTGACCCATCAGCCATGAGCGCGCCTCGTCGACCGAGCGGGCGTTGCGGATCAGCGGAATAATATAATCGAGCGCATCGATGGCTTTATTCAGACCTTCGAGGATGTGCGCGCGCGCCTGTGCTTTGCGCATCTCGTACTCAGTACGGCGGCGCACCACCTCGCGTCGGAAGTCAACGAAGGCTTCCAGCATCTGCTTGAGATTCAGGACGCGCGGCTGGCCGCCGACGATCGCCAGGTTGATGACGCCGAAAGACGACTGCATCGGCGTCAGCTTGTAGAGCTTGTTGAGCACCACCTGCGGCACCGCGTCGCGCTTCAACTCGATGACGACGCGCATCCCGTTGCGGTCCGATTCGTCGCGCAGATCGGCGATGCCTTCCAGTCTCTTTTCGTTAACGAGTTCGGCGATGCGCTCGATCAGGCGCGCTTTATTGACCTGGTACGGAATCTCCGTGATGACGACCGCATCGCGTTCGGTCGAGCCGCGGCCGATCCGATCGATGCCGGCGCGCGCGCGCATCTGAATCACGCCGCGCCCGGTCAGAAGCGCCTGCCTGATGCCCTCGCGACCGTAGATGAAGCCGGCGGTCGGAAAGTCCGGGCCGGGTACGAGCCTGATGAGGTCCTCGATTTTGATCGCGGGCTTTCGTATCAGCGCGACGGTCGCGTCGAGGATCTCCGAGAGGTTGTGTGGCGGAATCTTCGTCGCCATGCCGACCGCGATCCCGTCCGAGCCGTTGATGAGCAGGTTCGGAATGCGCGTCGGCAGCACCTTGGGCTCGCTGAGCGATTCATCATAATTGGGTTGAAAGTCGACCGTCTCTTTCTCGATGTCGGCGAGGATGTCCGTCGTCAGACGGTGCATCCGCACCTCGGTGTACCTCATCGCGGCCGCGGCGTCGCCGTCAACCGAGCCGAAATTCCCTTGACCATTGATCAGCGGATAGCGCATCGAAAAGTCCTGCGCCATGCGGACGATTGAGTCATAGACGGCCGTATCGCCATGCGGATGATATTTACCGATCACGTCGCCGACGACGCGCGCGCTCTTTTTGTAAGGCTTGTTATAAGTGTTGCCGAGTTCGTGCATCGCCCACAATATCCGTCGATGCACTGGCTTGAGACCATCGCGCACATCGGGCAGCGCACGACCGATGATCACCGACATCGCA
>JANOGZ010001323.1:0-1666 GCA_031406255.1 Pyrinomonadaceae bacterium
AATAATTTCTTCACCAACGAGATGGGCGTGGCGATCATTTACCCGAACATTCGCGGCTCCTCCGGATACGGTAAGAATTTCCTGAAGCTCGATAACGGTTCATTGCGCGAAGATTCTTACAAGGATATCGGCGCGCTGCTCGACTGGATCAAGACGCGCCCCGATCTCGACGCCGAACGTATTATGGTCACCGGCGGCTCCTACGGCGGCCACATGAGCTTCGCCGTGGCGACGCTCTACAGCGATCGACTGCGCGCGGTGCTGCCGGTCGTCGGCATGTCGAGCATCGTGACGTTCCTCGAAAAAACCGAAGGCTACCGCCGCGACCTGCGGCGCGTCGAATACGGTGACGAGCGCGATCCGAAGATGCGCGAGTTTTTAGAGAGAATCGCGCCGCTCAATAATGCCGGGAAGATCAAGACGCCGCTCTTTATCGTGCAAGGCGGCAACGACCCGCGCGTGCCGCGCACCGAGGCCGAGCAGATGGTCGCCAAAGTACGAAGCAACGGGACGCCGGTGTGGTACCTGATGGCGAAGGATGAGGGGCACGGATTCGCCAAGAAAAAGAACGCGGATTTTCAGTTTTACGCCACCGTCGCCTTTATCCAGGAGCATCTGCTCAAGTGAGACCGGGGAGCGTCGGTCGGGTTGGATTCTCGACGCCTTTGATCGAGCGCACGCCTCGCCCTGATTAGTCACACGAAGCTACACGAAAGGCCGTCGAATGATGACGGCCTTTTATCTTTTGGTAAAGAAGTAGCGCGCGAATCCCTTACGGAATTCTCATGGCCGGCTAAAAATTCGCGCCACACCGCTCGCCCGGTTATTGACATGGTCGAGCTTTCCGGGATAAATCTGTTCAACTTCGAATGACGATAATCTTCGCTCTCGGGTTGGTGGCCTGTCGACAATTACCACGTGGGCTAACGGCGTATCTCTCGAACCGGACGCTTCGTGCACTTTATCATCAGGAAATGAAATCAAACCGGGCTCGGGTAATGTAAGGATTCAGGAGGAGCGCTCGCTGATGCAAAAACATATTGTCGGACGGCCCGTCCCGCGCAAGGAAGGACGCGCGAAGGTGACGGGCCGCGCCCGCTACATTGATGATCTTACTTTCCCCGATATGCTCTACGGCGTGACGGTGCGCAGCCCGGCCGCGCGCGGACGCATCCGTCGCGTCGAGTTTGAAGATGGCGTGCCGTGGGACCAGTTCACCGTGGTGACGGCCCGGGACGTGCCGGGCGAAAACCACGTCGCGCTGATTCTCAATGACCAGCCGTACCTGGCCGATGAAGTCGTCAATCATCCGGAAGAGCCGATCGTCCTGCTCGCGCACCCCGACAAATATCTGCTGGAAAAAGCGCGCCGCTCCGTGCGGATCGGGATCGAGCCGCTCGACCCCGTTTTCACGCTCGAAGATTCCCTGAACAAGAAGGAGGTGATCTGGGGAACGGATAATACTTTCAAGTCCTTCCTCGTCGATAAGGGCGACGTTGACAGGTGTTGGGCCGAAGCGGATTTGATCGTCGAGGGTGAATATCGGACGGGCGCGCAGGAGCAGCTTTATATCGAGAACAACGGAGTCATCGCGATCGCCAATCCTGAAGAGGGAGTCACGGTCTGGGGCTCGATGCAGTGTCCCTATTATGTTCATAAGGCGCTG
>JANOGZ010001325.1:0-3649 GCA_031406255.1 Pyrinomonadaceae bacterium
TGCAGGCGGCGTCGTACATGGCGATCTTGATGGACTTGCGGAGCATTTCCCGCGCCGTCTGCCGGAATCGCCGCCGCTCCAGACAACTATGCAGCCCATGCCAATCTCGCGACCGCGCTCGATACGGAGAAGCTCTATACGGAAGCGCTCGCCGAGTATAAGTGGCTCAATCAGGCGCGGCCAGAACTGGCGATCACTCACTTTTTCATCGCGCGCGCGCATGACCTTCTCGGCCAGTATGCGGAGGCGCTCGCCGCTTATGAAACATTTCTGGCGCGGGCCGATGCGCAGCAGAATAGTCTGGAAATAGAAAAAGTTAATTTACGTTTGCCGAATCTGCGGCATCAAATCAAGCGCGGGAAGGGGCACAAGCAGCGAAAATAACTCCGCTCTTCATCTTTGGTTTGAGCGGCGGACGGCGGCGCGTATAGTGGCTAAGACAAAAGACACATGCATGATGAAGTGGAACTTTTTACAGGAGCGGCGGGGCGTTGTTGAAGTGCTGATCGCGCTGATCTGCGCCGTATGTTTCGCTTCTGAGGCACGCGGACAGGAGCGGATCCCGGTGATCGGCCCGGCCCCCCCGCCGATGAAGTACATTCCGAACAGCGACCGCACGCAACTAGCCGAGTCGCGCGACGTAAAGGCGCGTTTGCGTATCAGCATCAAGCTCGCGGAAGATAGATTATCGCGCGCCGCGCAGCACACGGAGGCGCAGCAGTATGAAGCGGCGGCGGCCGAGCTCGGTATTTACCAGGCGCTGATCGCCGATGCGATCAGCTTTATGCAGAGCAGCGGGCGCGGCAACGACAAACTGCGCGATCATTATAAGCGCCTTGAGCAGACGCTTCGCTCTCATGGTGCGCGCCTCGAAGCGATCCGCCGCACCACTCCCTCCGATGATGCCATTAATGTCAGGCACGTCTACGAATATACGCGAAAGGTGCGTACCGAAGCGCTCAACGCTTTTTTTGATGATACGGTCGTGCGTGAGGCCCCCGCGGCGGGCGCGAAAGAGAAATCATCCGGTGATGAGCGCGTGAAGAGCACGCCATCAACCCCCAAAGCGAACGAGCCTTAGAAGCGGTTGGTCAGCAGTTATAAGCATTTATGAATTATCAGATGATGTGCCGGAGGGTGACGGCGGCGCTACTTATTGCAGCGTTTTTCATTTCTTCTCCATCAGCGCAGGCGGCACACTATCAGCGTGTGCAGCGCGAGCATCTCACGCCCGAGGAGATCGAACTGGTGCGCGATGCACAGGAGATCACTCGACGCATGGATGTCTATATCAAGGCGATCGAGCGCCGGCTGCTGGCGCTCTCCGACCCGCAGGCAGCCGCCACGAAGCAGGTGCAGAAGGACATGGAGAAATGGGGCGAACTACCGAAGGGAACCCGTCTCCAACTCATCTCTGACATCGCTCGAATTCTCGATGAGGCCATCAATAATATCGAGGATGCGAGCATGCGTAGCGCGCAGAGCCCGCTCCTGCCGAAGTCTCTGCACAAACTGGCCGATGCTTCGACACGCTTTCTCGGTCAACTCATTTCAATGCGCGCCGGCGCGCCGGATGAAAATGAGCGTGAGCGGCTTGAAGGAGCGATTGAGAACGCGCAAGCCATTATCGATGCGGCATCTAAGCTTCCGCTGCCGCCGCCCGCGAAGAAATAACGAAGGCGCGCCGCTGGAATAATCCGTCCGCATCATCTATCCAATGATTCCCGCGCGCGCCAACTCACCGGCCGCGCCACGATTATCTTCCCGATTATTTCTATTCGCGCGCTTTTTTGAGCGCCACGACTGCCCTGCGGATCGCTTCTGTGATCCGGAGGGCCGCTTCGCGCGCGTTCGCGGTGTTGCGATCATCGACCGCCTGGCGCAGGTCAGGCAGCGGCTGCGCGGCATAGCCCGTGTAAAACCCGGGCGCGTAAATCTGGTGCTTGTACCACGCGCGGCCCCGCAGGCCGCGGGCGTCGGTGAGCGCCCGCTCGGCGGCCGTCAGGCCATCGTTGAGGCGGCGCAGGCGCTCACCGGCGCGCGTCGTCGTGTCGCCGCCGCCGCGCGCGATCGCTTTCTCCAAGTCGGCGAGCGCTTCACGCCGTCGCTCATTGACGCGTTCGGCTTCCTCCATCAAATCTTTCGCCGCGGCGAGCATCGCTTTGGCGTCGAACGAGTCGTCGAGTTTGCGGCGCGCGGCGACGCGTTGCGTCTCTGTGATGAAGGTACGGATCTCGGCCGCGTAATCCGTGTAATCCATCGGCAGGGCGAGCGCGCCGGCCAGCCGCAGCGCGACCGTGCCCCAGATTTGCGCCGCCGCCACGTGATACTGAAAGGTCGGATCACCGTAAGTTTTCATCCAGTGAAACGAATCGTAGGCGGAATGGTAGACGCCGTAATCGCCACTGAAAGCCATGTCGAGTGAGGCGATGCCGAGATGCTGCAGAAACGGCGTGTAATCGGAACCGGAACCGAGCGCGCCGATGGGCGGTTCGATCACGTCCGTCGCTTCGTCCGGTTCTCCTTCTGCCTTCGCCTCACGCAGGCGATCCAGCCATGCCTGGTAGATACTCGCGCCTGTTTTCGGATCGTTCACGTCGCGCGTCGCGGCGCGCACGAACCGCCAGAGGCTTGGCACGGCCGATGCGCCGAAGTTCGCTCCCGAAACCGCCGCGTCCATATTCAGATAAGCGACGGCCTTTTCTTTTAGTTCCGCCGCATGCTCTTCGACCCACTCGGTCGAGCCGATCAGCCCGTATTCTTCCCCATCCCAACTGCACAGGATGAGCGTGCGGCGCGGCCTCCAGCCCTGCTTGAGAAGGTGGCCGAGACCACGCCCGACCTCGAGCATCGCGGTCGTGCCGCTGTTCGGATCAACCGCGCCGAACGTCCATGCGTCGCGGTGATTGCCGAGGATGACCCAGCGCTCTCGTTCTTCGGCGCCCTCGATGCGCGCCACGACGTTCCAGATCGTGCGCGTGGCATAGTCCATATCGGTCTTCAAACGCACGCGCACGTCGTTTGTGCCGCCGACGCGATAAGCGAAGGGCAGTCCGCCCTGAAATTTATTCGGGCGCAACGGGCCGCGTAAGGGTTCGAGCAAACGCCGTGCATCGGCGTAGGAGAGCGGCTGCACCGGGATGCGCGGCAGGTTCGTCGCCTCATCGAGACGAATGCGCGGCGTGCCCTCGATCGAGGGCGCGCCGGGCGTCAGCGGATCGCCCGGATACTCGAAGATGTATTCCACCGAACCACGCTGCGCCGAAGTCGCCGGCCGCCAGGGACCCTGCGGATATGTCGCGCCCTGCATGTAGCCATCATCGGCCGGGTCCGAGTAGATGATTAATCCGCGCGCGCCGTTCTGCTCCGCCACCTTTGCCTTGACGCCGCGAAACGAACGACCGTAACGCGCGAGGACGATGCGCCCGCGCACGTCCACACCGATCTTTTTCAGCGCCGCGTAATCGTCCGGCAGGCCGTAGTTGGCATAGACGAGCGGGGCAGTCACATCGCCCGACGCGCTGTAGGCATTAAAGAGTGGAATGATCCGGCGATCGGACGACGACGGGTCTTCAATCAACGCCGCTTCCTGCACCCGCAGCCGCTCGCGGCGCGGCGCGATCAACTCTACAATCGAGGGCTGTTTCGG
>JANOGZ010001349.1:0-1934 GCA_031406255.1 Pyrinomonadaceae bacterium
GCCCCGACTCTGCGGTTCGGGCCGAAACTCAACGGTGGCACTACGCCAGTATTGAAATCACGCAGTTGTTCGAGCGAATTTATCAGCGCGCTGCGACTTAATTGTTTGGTACTGGATTTCGTCGCCTCAACGAGAGTCTTCGCCGCGCCGTAGGCGACAGCCTGAAACGCGGGATTACGCAGGTTAACCCCGGCTTTCTGCATCACCGCCAGGAACTCTGAGAAATTGCCCTGACCGGGCAGCGCCCCGGGGTAGGACAGGTAAGTGCGCGCCGCAATGCTCGGTGGTAATTCGAAGGCGGCACGCCCCACCATAATGACGGAGCTGAGCAGCGCCGCATCCAGCTTCGTCCGCTCCATCTCCCGCGCAAACGTAGTTATATCGTTTGCGCCCCCGAAGAAGAAAATAGCGTCAGGTCTTTTCCGCGCCAGCGATTCGACCGCGGCGGGTGCCGCGAACTGACCGGCCGTGTAGCTGTGCTCCGCGACGATTTCCATCGCATACAGCTTCGCCTGTGATCGCAAGCCCGACAGCGCGTCCCCGTCGAATTCGCTGTTTGCGTAAACGACCGCGAGATGCGGCGCGGCCTGAGGCGTCGTCTCTGTCGTGTGCTGTGCGTCGGATGGCTCGGTCCGCCGACGTATTTTCCCCGCGTTGACGAAATCCACGAGAGAACGCGCCTGGTCACCGAAGGTCGGCAGCAAATAGAAGACGTAAGGGTTCGGCGGGACCGCGAGAATAGGTGAGAGGGTCACCGGGCCGATTAGCGGAACTCCGCGCCGACGCAGAAGCTCGTTGATGCTATCACTGCGTTGCGGCTCGAAACTGCCGACGAGCGCAAATACGCTCTCATTCGCAAGCAGGCGTTCCGTGGCGGCCATCGTCCCGGCGACATCGCTGCGCTGAGAGTCCTCAACGACAAGCCTGAATTGACGGCCATAGATGCCGCCCTCGGAGTTGACCTTGTCGAAATACGCCGCCATCGTCGCTTTGATATCCGCGCCGATCGGCGCGAGGGGGCCGGTCATCGGCAGCGCCGCGCCGACCTTGATCGAGTTCTCCTCGATGCCGGGATCGGTGTCGGAATCTGTGCCGAGCTTCTTCAGATAAGCGATCAGATCGGCTAGCTGCCGCGCCTCCATTTCGTAGCGCGGCATGCCGGGATGGAGAGGCTCGCCCGCGGGGCCGAGACCGGCGCGAACCGCGCGCGACAGGGATTCTTCCGTGTACGGACGACGTTCGCGGCCCGTCAGCGCGGAGCGGTGTGAAGCGGTCAGCGACGCCCACGTGAGCGGGGGCGATGCGATCCCGCCCTCGATCGTTCCCGCGCCTGTGAGCCCATGACAGTTGGCGCAGGGGAAGGAAGATGCCGGCAGTTCCAGGTCGCCGCCCCCGAGCCTCGCCGTGATCGCACCTCGTTCGCCCCCGTCGCCTTTCAGGTAGATCTGCTTGCCGCGCATCTCCTGCGGCGTGAGTTTGCTCGCGACGGCCCGTGCCGCGGCGCGCTCGCCGCAAAGCAACCAGACCATCACGAGGCACGCGACGACAGAGAGGGTGAGTTTGATACCAGCGAAGCGCATTTTTACTCGTACTTAATTCCTGGAATCGGCCAGTTTAATAGCGGCGCCGGCGATCTCGGCCGGCTTCGCCATCGCAAACACCTTCATCCACTCGCCGCTCGCCTCGTTGCCGATCAGCAGCACCCCGCTGTGTTGCTCCTTTTCCGCGACATACCCACCCAGTCGCCGCAATACCTGCTCGACATCCTCCTTCTTTCCCGTCAGAAAATACCACCCCGGCCCGGCCTTGAAACTCTCCGCGTATTTCTTCAACACCTCGGGCCGATCCACCTGCGGGTCAACGCTGATCGAGATCATCACCACCTCGCGCCCCATCCGCTCGCCCAGATACTTCTGCACCTTCGCCAGATTAGC
>JANOGZ010001360.1:0-8577 GCA_031406255.1 Pyrinomonadaceae bacterium
CGGATATCTATGTCTGGAAACTTGGCGGACAGTACTTCGTGCTTGATGGCGGAGACGGACAGCCTCCCGTGCCGCCGGGCCAGTACATCATCCGGGTGACGGTCAATCCGGGATTCGTTCCGGCGGGTGGCGAGCCCTGCCGCAATGCCGATCCACTCCACCCCGGCGTCTGTCATCAACTTCCTGAATCAGACTACGAAAACAACGTCAGCCAGGTGACGATTACGATACCGGATCATCCCGGAAGACATGGGGTCGGACCGCTGAAGGACCAGCCCCAAATCAACAACGAGCCGGTTGATGGGAACTAATCGTTCGCGTAAGCGCAGTCGTCAAACACCCCGCGTATCCCTTAGTGCGCGGGGTGTTTCTTTTAATGCCGACGCAGGTGCGGCGCCCCCTGCGCCGGTTCATGATAGAATCGCTTCATCTTGCGGTAGAAATCCTGCTGTTGATTTTAAACGCCTGTGTAGCACTCATGGTCGAGGAAAGGCGACCGGAGCGGATCGCGATACGGCGAACCGCTCAAAACTAATTACGCATGAGAACAACCGCTGGCATCTTCAATGCGCCCGCCGACGCCGTGCGCGCTGTTGAAAATCTACGCTCGATCGGTATTGCCGAGGAAAGGATAAGTCTGCTTACTCCCGGAACTTCCGATGAGGAACTCGATGCTGCCGTGCCGACAACAGATACGGAACAGCCCGGGATGGGCAAGGCTTTAGGCGGTGCGGTCGGCGGCGCGATGGGCGTGGCCGGTGGCGTCTCACTGGGGGCCGCGGCAGCCAGTCTTTTCGTTCCCGGTATCGGGCCGGTGCTGGCTGCGGGAATTATCGGCGCCGCGCTATTAGGCGCAGGCGGGGCCGCCGCCGGGGTGGCGGCCGGGGGGGCCCTGGAAGATTCGGTCGCCGCCGGTCTGCCGCACGATGAATTGTATGTTTATGAAGACGCGCTACGGAAGGGGCGCACGGTCGTCATCGTGATCGGCGAGGATGAAGCGCAGGCGGAGGCGGCGCGCGGCGTTATGGCACAGGCGGGAGCGGAGAGTCTCGATGCGGCGCGCGAAAGCTGGTGGATCGGACTACGCGATGCCGAGGAAGAAGAATACACGGGCCAGGGACGCGATTTTAAAAAGGATGAAATGCTTTACCGGCGCGGCTTTGAAGCCTCGCAGCATCCCACGGCGCGCGGCAGTTCATATGATACGGCTGCCGAGAATCTCAGCAAGCGTTACAGCGACATATATACGGAAGAAGCTTTTAGGCGGGGATACGAGCGCGGGCAGAGCTATCAGTCTGGCCTGCGCGAGAAGTATAAGAATTGAGCGACACGCTGCTAAATATAGCTGTTCTCGTCGGCATACTTTTGGCGAGCGCGCTCCTCACCAGCTGGTTCGCGCGCACAATGTATAACCGCTGCGCCAGTTGCGGAACGCTCAACGCCAAGCGCCGCGCGCAGTGTCGCGCCTGCAACCGCGAGTTGCGGTAGCAGATGGAGATAATGAATGGCACGTTTTAAGGTTTGGCTCGCCGTCTCTTTACTGATTTTCACTGCCTTGTCATTTCGATCCACTGCTGACGGTCAAAGTCTTTCACCGCCGATCCCTCCCGAATGGGAGACTCACGCGGAGAAGACGAATTACCGCGAAACACCGCGCTACGATGAGACGCTTCGCTACGCGCGGCGTCTCGCCACGGCCTCGCCCTGGATTCGGCTGATGGATTTCGGTGAGAGCGGAGAAGGGCGTGCGCTCCCGCTTATCGTCGCGACCAAGGGCGACTCGTGGACGCCGCAGGCGGCGAGAACGGCGGGCAAACCCGTAGTGCTCATCCAGGCTTGTATCCATGCCGGAGAGACCGACGGTAAAGACGCCGGACTCGCTTTATTACGCGACATCGCAGTTACAAAGACGCACGCCGCATTGCTTGACCGCGTCGTGGTTCTGTTCATACCGATTTACAACGCGGATGGACACGAGCGTTTCAGCCCTTACAATCGCATCAACCAGAACGGGCCCGCCGAGATGGGGTGGCGCGGCAATGCGAGCAATCTCAATCTCAATCGCGATTATATGAAGGCCGATACGCCCGAGACGCGCGCCTGGCTTCGCCTGTGGAATGAGTGGAAGCCGGATCTCTTTATTGATTGTCATGTCACGGATGGCGCTGATTTCCGTTACAACGTGACGTATCAGTATGAGGGACACGAAAATGTGTCAGAACCCATCCGGCAATGGTCGCGGGGGGCATTTGATGGACGGATTATTCCGGCGACCGAAGCGGCGGGCAACCTGCTTTCGCCCTATCTCGTTTTTCGCGATAACCGTGACCCATCGAAAGGAGTGGATACCTTCAACGCTGCTCCGCGCTTCGCCACGGGCTATGTACCCGTCGTGCGCAATCGTCCGGCGCTACTGATTGAAACGCACATGTTGAAGGAACATCGCGCGCGCGTGCGTGGCACCTATGATGTGCTGCGATTTGCGCTCGAAGATGTCAACCGCGACCCCGAAAGTTTGCTTCGCGCAGGGCGTCTGGCGGATGAGCAAACGATCGCGGCCGGACGCTCCTATGACCCGTCGCGGCGAGTTCCGCTGAGCGTTGAATTAACTGACAAAGCGACCCCTTTTGAATTGAAGGGCGTCGAGTACCGAACCGAATTGAGTGACGTATCCGGGGCGGTGCGGATAATTTACGGTACGAAACCGCGGAATCAAACCGTTCCGCTTTATCGAGAGGCGCGGCCGAGCGCCGTCGTCGCCCCGCCACTCTTTTACATTGTGCCGCCACAATGGAAGGACGCGATTGAGGTTCTCGCCGTGCATGGTTTACAACTACAGCGGCTGGCGGCACCCCTGACGATCGAAGTTGAAAGCTACCGTTTCTCAGAGGCTAAATGGGCGGCGGCCCCTTTCGAAGGGCGCGTGATGGTGACTTATAAGAGCGAACCAGTTCGTGAGCGGCGCACCTTTCCGGCGCGGTCTGTGGTCGTTCCGATGGCCCAGACGGCCGCGCGCGCCGCGCTACATCTGCTGGAACCAGAGGCTCCTGATTCGCTCGTCGCCTGGGGATTTTTCCACGAGATTTTTGAACAGAAGGAATACGGCGAAGATTACGTGCTCGAAAAGCTGGCGCGGGAAATGCTGGCGAAAGATGAAAAATTACGGCGTGAATTCGAGCAGCGACTGATAGATGATCCGAAATTCGCGGCGAGCGCGCGCGATCGTCTCAAGTTCTTCCACGAACGTTCACCCTACTGGGATAAACAATTGAATCTCTATCCGGTCGCCCGCATCACCGGAACGCTCGATGCGCGTCTTGCAGATTTTTAAAAGCAGCGCACAGATAAATGGAGGCGATCATTTGCTGCTAGCACGATCGCCTCTATTTATGATTGAATTTTGGTCCGGAGGTCGCTTCAACAGCTAGATCGTGCGCCGGCCCGTAAGTAGATTGATCACCAACAAAACGAGCGCCACGACGAGCACCAGGTGAATCAGATTCCCAACAACACCAGTGCCGAAGCCGATCAGCCACAAAATCAAGAGCACCACTAAGATTGTCCACAACATGTTTGCGTTCTCCTTTTTGAGCGTCCGTTATTCCGATTCTATCGAACCTGCCTGCCGTGCTTAGGGCAATGTCCGTGCCAGCCATCACGGAATGCCCCGGCATTTTCTGTAAAGCCTTATAGTTAAGTCAATTATGCCTAAATCTGAGCGGTTAAATCGCAGCCTCGGGAGGATCTGTGAGCCGTTTTTGTACGGAAACGCGCCGCCCGCGGATTAAGCGCTCTGTCCGAATACGAGTCAAAACCAATCACCGGCGGTATTCGTGGGGCGTGCGCGGCAACCGCAGCGGCAAGCGGTTCATCGGAGCAGCGGGCAACCCGGGCGAGCGGGTAATTGAAAAGGCATGTTTTAGTTGCGGCTTCGGGCGCTTCTATAAATTAACGAACAGAGATTATTACTTTTTCTGGACTTAACGGGTCGGACACTGGTAAAGTGTCAGAAGAGTTCACGGTTGACCCAATCAACCGCATGTGAACAGATCAAAGGGGTGATTCCTGAAAGTCTCGCGTTTGGGCCTTTCTTCTAGCTCCAGTGATTCCTCTAGTCTAGGTTTTTGCAGCACTTTATCTCAATAACATCGGCAGCCATCCCCCCATACGCTGGCACCGCGCTGTTCAGGAGAGTTTTTATGCCATTACCCCGTTTAATTCCCCGCACTCAAAAAACAAGTCTTCAAATAGTGGTCGCCAGTCTTATCCTGCTGATACTCGTTATTATCAGCTTCAACCTTCTTTACCAGGAGGATCACCAGCCCGTCTTACGTTCCATCAACTACACGCAACTGCGCGCCATCGGCGAGGCGGCCGCGGCCGTCTCGCTGAGCGTTGAGGGCGAACTGCTCACCGTTACGGAGAAGGACGGCGGTATTTCGCGGGCTATCGTCACCAACGAAGCGGCGCAGCAGGAGATCATCAGCACCTTCACCAAAAATAATGTGCCGGTCGAATTTCGCTCGTTACGACCGGGGCCTCTCGAGACGGCGCTGAGCTGGCTGCTACCGTTTCTGACGCTGGCCTTCCTGGGCTTTATCGGGTGGCGCGTTTTCGCCAGCATGGGCGGCCATGGGGATTTCAAACTCCCGGATTCGGGCGGCGCACAGGACGTTACTTTTAACGAGGTGGCGGGCGTTGACGAGGCGAGGGCAGAGCTAGCGGAAACGATCGAGTTTTTGCGCGATCCGGTCAGCTTCGGCCGCCTCGGCGGACGTGCCCCGCGCGGAATTCTTCTCTCAGGACCTCCGGGCACGGGCAAGACGTTGCTCGCGCGCGCCGCCGCGAACGAGGCGAAGGTGCCGTTTCTATCCGTCTCAGGCTCGAGTTTTCAGGAAAAATTCGCCGGTCTTGGCGCGGCGCGAGTGCGCCGGCTCTTCGCCAGGGCGCGTAAACTTTCACCCTGCGTCATCTTCATTGATGAGATCGACGCGCTCGGGCGACGGCGCGGTCGGAGCAACGATTCGGCTTCGGCCGATCAGGATCAAACGCTCAATCAGTTGCTGATTGAGATGGATGGGTTCGATCAGTTGAGGGGCGTCGTTGTGATCGCCTCCACCAACCGGCCGGATATTCTCGACCAGGCATTGACGCGGCCCGGCCGGTTCGACCGGGAGATCGCGGTGAATCTGGCTGATGTGCGCGGCCGCGAACGGATTCTCGGCGTTCATGCGCGCGGGCTCAAATTAGAGCCGGAATTGGACCTCGGCTGGATCGCCCGGGGCACGCCCGGTTTCTCCGGCGCTGACCTCGCCAACCTGCTCAACGAAGCGACGATTGCCGCGACGCGCGCCGGAGCCGAATCCGTCGACCGGCAGCACGTCGAATACGCGCGCGACAAAATTCTGATGGGCGCCGAACGACACGGATTTATGATGGATGAGGACGAGCGCTACGCGACGGCGGTGCATGAAGCGGGCCACGTCGCCGTCGGCCTCGACGTCAAAAACGGTGACCCCATCCATAAAGTTTCGATCCTGCCACGCGGGCGCGCGCTGGGCGTGACGCAATCTTTACCCGAGCGCGACCGGCTGATGAAGAAGCGCGAGTTTCTGGAAGATCAAATCGCGATGCTACTCGGCGGTCGGGCGGCGGAGGAAGTTCTGCTTGAGACGATGACGGCGGGCGCTTCCAACGACATCGAACGCGCGGTTGAGATCGCGCGGCGGATGGTCGCCGAATTCGGTATGAGCCGGCTCGGGCCGATTCATCTGGGCAGACCTGAAGATCCGCACAGTCAGGCGCTGCTCGACCGCATCGAGCATGAGACCAGCGAAATCATCAATACGCAGATGAAGCGTGCATGTGAAATCGTCGCATCACGCCGCGACGAAATCGGACGCCTCGTCAGCGGTCTGATGGAGCGTGATACACTCGACGCCGATGAAATTCATCTCAGCTTTGGTATCACCAGAGTCAAACAGGCAACGGCTTAAGCCAGAGCGCAGCGCAAAACTGAATTAATAGAGGGCCACGGGACGAAGGAGTCTCGGCGGCCCTCTGGTTTTTTACCCGAAGGACTCGGGCGCCTCGCTGTCAGGCTTCGCTTGATCGGTGATATGCTTCTCCTGTAACTTTGCGATACGAAACATGAGACGATATCGCCCCGAATTCTTAAAAGGCGGCCCGAAATCTGAGGGCTCGCGCCAATTTTGGTGATGGCATACCCGAGCATCACGCGAATCGAATTGCCCATCCTTCAGGAACTGATCGCCACCGGCGGCCTGGAAGATGTGCGCTTTCTCTATGCACGCCTCACCGCATACTTTCCGCAACTGGATGAGACGGAGCAGCGGTCACTTCACAACGGCCACCAAAAGAGGTGGAAGAGAATCGTGCAGCGCGCCGGTTTGGCCCTCACCGAAAAGCGCCAGATCGAGCGCGAGCGTGGATGCTGGACGATTACATCTCTCGGTCGCAAGCGCGTCGGCGACGAGGGCCCGCCATTCTCGCTGGCGGAAGACGCGGAGCGTCCATCTTCGGCCCGCTCGGCCGCGCTGTCGCATGGAGATGTGCAGCAGATGCTCGTTGATATCGGTCGTGTGCTCGGCCGTCATGCTGAAAGCGAGTTTGAGTTTTATGACGTGGTGTGGCGGGCCAGCGAGCAGAGCCCCCGACTCAGCCATGTCTTTGAAGTGCAGCGACGAGGAAGCATTGACGCCGCGCTCGCCAAATTAAAGCGCGCTTACGATGCGCAGCGCTCGAAACCATTCCTCATTGTGGCGAGCGAGCGCGACACCAATCGCGCGCAAAAACACCTGAGCCTGGCGCGCACAGGCGCATTTCATGAGATCGGTCGGGTGACGACGATCCTCAGTTTCGAACAACTCCGCCGACTTCACCGCGCCCTCACATCGGTCGAAGAACTTCTCATTGAACTCTTCGAGTGATGACGGCTACCCCTCTGCGCAAACAGTATCTCGATATCAAACGCCGCCACCGCGACGCTATCCTTCTGTTTCGCATCGGTGATTTTTATGAGGCGTTTGATGATGACGCGCGCCTCGTCGCCCGCGAACTCGACATCGTGCTGACGTCAAAACTGATGGGACGGAATGTGCGCGTTCCACTGGCCGGGGTTCCGCACCACAGTCTGGAGCGCCACCTCGCGACGCTGATCGGGCGCGGGCATCGCGTCGCGATTTGCGAGCAACTGACGTCCGCTCCGATAAAAGGCGAGGCGGGACGCGGACTTATCGAGCGCGACGTGGTCCGCGTCGTGACGCCGGGCACTGTGCTCGAGCCCGGGCTTCTCCAGAGCAAGGTGAATAACTACCTCGCCGCTTATGTGACGGACGGCCGGCGCGCCGGAATCGCTTATGCGGATGTGACGACCGGGGATTTCGCCGCAACCGAGCTGGACACGATCGCGGCGGCCATCGCCGAACTGCAGCGCCTCGCGCCCTCCGAACTGCTCGTGCCGCGAAATCTCGATACGGAGCGCGATATGCTCCTGCCGGGATTCTTAACGCGCTGTGCGGAAGGCTATTTCGACCGGGACAAGGCGCGCGGGACGCTGCTTCAATACTTCGGAGCGCGGACGCTCGCGCCCTTTGGCCTGTCCCGCTGGCCGCTCGCCACCTCAGCCGCCGGAGCCATCATCGCTTATCTTAGCGGAACGCAGACGCTTACTTTCGGGCAACTGACACGGCTCACCAGTTACCATACTGAAAACTTCATGATGCTCGATGCGCAGACCATCAGCAGCCTCGAGATTTTTGAAAGCCGCGGCGGAGCGCCTTCGCTCCTGGCGCTGCTTGACCGGACGCGCACGGCGATGGGCGGGCGGCTGCTCCGGCGCTGGCTGCGCCAACCGTTGCTGGATGTAACGGAGATCATCCAAAGGCAGGAGCACGTCGCCTGGTTCGTCGCGCAGCAGAAAGCGCGGGCGGAGCTTTTCGCGGCGCTGGAGATTGTTCATGACCTCGAACGCTTGTCGGCGCGTGCCCGGATGGGAATCGCCTCGGCTCAGGAAGTTCTTGCGCTCGGCCAGAGCCTCGATGCGATTCCGCGCGTGCGTGCCGTCTTGCAGCGCGAAACGAAGCGCTTTGGCCCGGCGCTCGCCGCTCTGCCCTCCTGTGAGACGGCGGCGGGGATCATTCGATCAGCAATATCAGATCAGCTGCCGACGCGTGCGGCGGGCGGCGGCATAATTCGCGAAGGATACTCGGAAGAGTTGGACCGGCTGCGCGCATTGCTGCGTGATGGAAAGACATATCTGGCGGAGATGGAACAGCGCGAGCGGGCGCGCACCGGCATTAAAAGCCTCCGCGTCGGCTACAATAAAGTGTTCGGCTATTTCATCGAGGTCACGCGCCCGAACCTGCATCTCGTGCCGGACGAGTACACGCGTAAACAGACTCTCGCCGGGTCAGAGCGCTTCGTCACGCTCGAACTCAAAGAATATGAAGCGCTTGTCTTGAATGCGCAGGAACGCATTGGCGAGCTGGAGGCGAGCCTGTTTCGCCGGGTCTGTAATGAGATCGGGAAGAATCGGGAGGAAATTCTGAAGGCGGC
>JANOGZ010001366.1:0-1255 GCA_031406255.1 Pyrinomonadaceae bacterium
GTCGGTGGCGAAGATTTGAATGGCGGGCGGGGCCGCGAGCCGCTCCGCGTATTCCAACAGCAGCATCGCCACCGAATACGCCTCTTCCCCGGTCGCGCAACCCGCCACCCACACGCGCACCCGATCGCCCGTCGTCTTTTCGTGAAAAAGTAAGGGCACGACTTCGCGCTCCAGCTCATCGAACGCCGCGCGGTCACGAAAGAAGTTCGTTACACTGATGAGCAAATCTTTCAATAATGCCTGCGCTTCCATCTGGTGTTCGCGCATGAAATCGCGGTACGCCGTGAGGTCCTGCAACTGATTGACCTGCAAACGGCGCTCGATGCGACGCAGCACCGTCGCGCGCTTGTAGTGCGTGAAATCGTGTCCAGCGTGCGAGCGCAGCAACATAAAAATATCGCGCAGGGCTGCTTCGTCCGCATCTTCCTGGCTGACGACGGGCGGCGGCTCAGTTTCCGGCGGCAACTTGATGCGGCTCGCGTTCCGCCAGATTTCAATGAGCTTTTCCGGCATCTCCGCGACGGGCAGCACGAAATCAACCAGGCCGCTGTTGATCGCGTGGCGCGGCATCGAATCGTGTTCGGCGTCTTTCGGGTCTTGCGCGAACGCCAGCCCGTTCTGCTCCTTGATGCGTTTCAAGCCGTTAGTGCCATCCGAACCCATCCCCGACAGCACGATACCGACAGCGTGCTGCTTGTGCGTCTCGCCGAGCGTGCGAAAGAAAAGGTCAATGGCGACTTGCTTACCCCCGTGCAGCGGTTCCGGCTCGGTGAGGTTGATTTGCCCGTCGTTCATCTCAAGGTTTTTCGTCGGCGGGATGACATAGACGTGGTTCGGTTCGACTCTGACAGATTCGGTGACCTGCATGACAGGCATCTCGGTCGTCGCCTGCAAAAGCGCGGCGGCATGGCTCTCGTGCTTCGGCGACAAGTGCATGATGACGACGAACGCCATCCCGCTCTCGGCGGGCATGTGCGTGAAAAAATCCTTCAACGCCTGCAACCCGCCCGCCGATGCGCCCAGCCCGATGACAGGAAAAGACGCGGCTTGTTTCGGCGGCTCTGGCTCCGCCTGTGACTGAGAGTTTTGCTCAATACTATCGCCCATAAGATTCCCGCCCCATCACTTTTGCAATAAAGTATCACACGAAATATAAATAGAGGTCACGAGCGAATCTGCTCCGTGCCCCCCTACTTTGTGTCAACCACAACCGTTCGGCGGAAGATGTCAAAGCGATGGCTGATGCTGCTGGTCC
>JANOGZ010000047.1:0-1123 GCA_031406255.1 Pyrinomonadaceae bacterium
CCTCTCTGACCCTCCCGAACTCTCACCGTTGATTCCATCTCTCAACAGATTCGATCTCTCAATCGAGCAGCGCATCACCATTCAACTCTTCTTAGTACTCAACTCCTGACCTTCAATTCACTCAAGATTGATCTCTGTTGATTTAACCACTCAACAGGAATCTAACGCCGGGGATAACCGGCGCGCACGAGACATTCGAGGATGAGAGGCCCGCTGGATGCGCGTCCGGTTCATCCCCTTGTTAGGCGGCGACTACCTGCAGTCACGCACTGATTCTTAGCAGCCCTCCCGCCCTGCGAAACGAGCTTGTTAACTCATACAACCCCTTTACCTACTCGACCTTCCGATCTTCGCTCTTAGCTCGCTCCATCGCCTCCGGCTCTAACTCTTCCGCACTCTTGTTCAATCTGATGAATATGCCCCACGCGGCCAGCAGCACGCCCGCCGCCACCCCGATGGAGGCGGCCTGTGGCAGTCGCGATGCATCCTCATGGGCGAGCTCGAAGACGGCCACCAAGGTTTCGATCGAAAGCGCGACGATGACGACGACCATGAACCGCGACAAGAATCGCCGGACGCGTGTCGGCGAGCTCACCGGCACCTCCCGCTGCACCTCCTCTTCCAGGATCGTTTGGCTGAGTTCGAGGGCGACCACCGCGATGGTCAACAGCCCGATGCTCTCAAGGACAGCGTTGAAGCGTTCTCTCAGGGGCAAAGCCTCACTCGGGTTGATCCCGTGCCACAATTCCAGTACGGCAAAGAAGATTAGAGAGACGGCGCAGCAGATGAACAGAAAGATAATACCTGAGTAGCCGACGGCAAAAAGCTTCTGAATGACCTTCAAGGTCGAGGCCCTCCTTACTGTTAGCGGACAGTTAGCAAAAGCAACTCACGGCTGCTGCGCAGCGTGTCATGAATCATTTAGATTGTAGTTGACCTATCAAACATTGCAGCATATTTGATAACAGTCCAGAAGCCGCCTAACGCCGGAATTGAGCGGCGCGCTCGAACCTTGATTGATAAAAGGCCTGCTAATTGCGTCCTCGGTCCAGGCTTTGAGGATGTCGCCCGGTTGGTCTTGTTTGCGCGTGGCGGAGCTGAAGAAACGGAACTGGGCCGGTTC
>JANOGZ010000053.1:0-1103 GCA_031406255.1 Pyrinomonadaceae bacterium
CCACTTACGTCGCGCTCGGCTCCTTGCCCTCCAAATTCTTCCATTCACCTGACTGGACGAAGCTCGCCCAGTAGTATGGATGACCCCGCTTCTCGCTTCCGAGCATCCCTAACTGCACCTGCCTGAGCCCTTCCGTACGCCCTTCGCCCGCTTGCAGCCGCTTGTAATACTCGACCATCAGATCGCGCGTCGCCGCATCCGCCACCTGCCACAGGCTCATCACCTGACTCTCTGAGCCCGCCAGCACCAGCGCCCGTCTCAGGCCATAGACGCCATCACCATTGCGTACCTCGCCGACTCCGGTCTCGCACGCCGACAGAACCACCAGCTTCGTGCCCCAGAGGTTGAGTCCGGCCACTTCCAACGCCGTCAGGATGCCATCCCCTCCTGCTCCATCACCGCGCTGGTTCGCTCCGGCGAGTGCCAGTCCGGAGCGCAGCAGCGGATTCTCGACGCGCACCGCTTGCGGTCGTGCGGTGTTGTCAGCGGGTAATCCTACGCCGCGGGTGCCCGTTACTGTCTCTTGAGGCTGGTCCGGCATGAAAAACCCGTGCGTCGCCACATGCAGGATGCGTGGGCTGTTGACTTCCTTCAGCGCGCCTTCTGTGGCTTCTGCTTCAGTCAGCACTTTAACGCCGGAGAGGATCGAGCCCAGCGCTTTGGCCTCTTCGGCTGTGCCGCTTAGAGGATTGAATATGACATTAGAGAAATCAACCGAGCGGGGACTGGCCTTGGCTTGCTCCGCCGTCTGGGTCTGTACGCTTCGACCGCTGCCGCTTCGATCAAACAGCGGATTAGCCATCACCATCGGCCCGCTCTTGCTTTTAGCCTTCACTTGGAGCCGCAAGAGATCACGCCCGCTCGTCAGGTACGTGAGCGAGTAGCCTTCGATCAGGTACTTCCCCGACTCGTCGACGAGCGCGCCGAAGGGGATGAGGTTGAGCGCCCCGTCGGGCGAGAGGAAGACGTGCCGCGTGTCGCCCAGCAGCTTACGCACGGGCCGCATCACGCGCTCGTCCAACGCCCGCGCCAGTCGCTTCACCTCCGCGACGTCCGGGCATTGCCTGATGTACTTAACCGTCTGCGGGCATTTCAGCACCGAC
>JANOGZ010000076.1:0-3116 GCA_031406255.1 Pyrinomonadaceae bacterium
TTGCCCGGTTGAACGCGAGGCGCCAGGTGCGGCCGAGGGCGCGCCGCTGGAAGTGTGAGCTAACCTCCGCCGGGCAGAGCCTTCGCGCCGGCCGCGGAGCAGGCAATGATGAAAGAGATGCTATCGGGCGGTCAGGTCGAATAACTTGTTCGGCGGCGGCTTCGATTTTACGCTTCGCTAACTTAAAAAACCAACAGAATTACTTGACCTTGTTTCCTTTCATCTCTTGTCCGTTGGCATACAAAATCATGCCGCTAACTTTTCCCGCGTCATCTTTGAGAAAAATGAATTGGACATCGGCAACCGTGAGAAAGAATTTTATCTCTGATTCGGGTGAGATTTCACTTCTCGGCGCGCCTCCGCGTTGCGCGAACAATTTATCGCCTTCTTTTGTGATCGTAATAATACGATTCTGACCGAACTCATACTCGCCAACGTAAGCATCGTAAATTTTTGTGTCAACTTTGACGGCGACACGCTCGCGGAGCAGTTCATACTTTTCGCCGAAGAGAATTGCTGCTAAATCATGCCCCATACGAGCAAGATGCGGAGCAGCATTCTCGAAATTGTTGAGAAGAATGATGCAGACTTTCTCTTCCGGGTAACGAAGGATGTGCGCGGCGAAACCAGAATTGAGGCCGCTCTGCGTTATCAACAAACGATTAGCATCACGATTTATAAACCAGCCGTAGCCGACGCCGCCTTTGCCGGGAGTAAAGATTTCATCCAAAGATTTTTTCGGGACAAGTTTTTCCGTATAAAGCGCCTGATCCCACAAGAGCAAATCTTCTGCGGTTGAATAAAGCGCGCCCGCAGCATAAGCATTTGTCATATCCATGTAGCGTGCGTTAATGAGCTTGTCGGGTTGTTTGATATAACCGATTGCACGATGTTTGAGTAGCGTGTTGTTGTCGTCGTAACCTGAGTCTTTCATGTTAAGCGGCGCAAAGATATTCTCTTGTACAAAACCGGCGTAAGGTTGTCCCGACACCTTTTCAATTATTCGTCCCAGCAAGATATAATTTGAATTGCTGTAAGAAAATTTCTCGCCGGGCGCGAACAACAAAGGCTTGTTTTTGAAACTTGCAATCAATTCATCGTTCGTCAATCGCAACGGAATTGTCCGCATAAAACCAGGCGCAGAAACATAGTCTGAAATTCCCGAAGTGTGATTGAGCAATTGACGAATGGTGATCGGCTTCCAGGTTCCTGGGCAATCGGTTAGATGGTTGCAAATTGAATCCTGCAAACTCAACTTGCCTTTTTCCTGCAACATCATCGCCGCCATCGCCGTGAAACTTTTGGTGATGGAAGCGAGCCGGAATTTTGTTTGCGACGTGTTGGGAATATCTTCTTCAAAGTTGGCCATTCCGTAGCCCTTGCTGAATACCGCTCTCCCGTTTCGCGCAATTAAAACGTACCCGTTGAAGCGTCCCAGTTTGAGCGCGGTACTCATATATTCGTCAAAGCGCGAATTAATTAATTGTGCGCTGACAATGACATTTGAGAAAAGTAAAAACATGACGAGCGCGAAGACACACTGATACTTACACTTCAAATTTTTCATTTGAATCTCCTTCACGATGAATTGATTTTTATCGAAGATTACTCGTCGGAGATAACACGCTCGACGGGCGTAAGCTCTTTCCGATCTCTTGCCGCAATTGGCATTTGTCCATTATTACTCAATCTCAACGGCGATAAAGTTTCGTTTTTTGAATTGAGACCTGAAATACTCAAACCGCGAACATACAGCAACAAACGGCTTAAAGCGGCGATCACAATCAACATATTGCCGACCTGCCTGCCATAAATATCCGCGCTGAAAAAGCATGCCAAAACTCCAGCCAGGAAAACTACGATTAGAAAAGATTTCAAAACACGCACGAAAGGATGACTCCTTCTGCTTATTTCTACACACCGATTTTTAATTCGCTCGGCATTGCCGAAGCGTTTTAATGCTTCATCTTTTGCTTCTTCTAAAGACATACCTTGCCGAAGATGCTCTTGTGTTAGCAGTTCAAGGTGAAAACTCAACTCTTCTTCGACTTCCCGCTGAATGTCTTTGCGGTCAAAACGCTTGACTAAACGCGCTATTACGTCTTCCATCACTTGTCCTCGTCAAGCAGTTTGCAAAATTCTAGTAATCGCATGAGAGATGCGTTCCCAGTTGGCGCATTCAGCTTCAAGCTGTTTCCGCCCTGCTTTAGTCAGTTTATAGAACTTGGCTCGACGATTGTTTTCCGAGAGTCCCCACTCGGATGTTATCCAGCCGCGCTCTTCCATGCGATAAAGCGCGGGATAAAGAGAGCCGTCTTCGACTTTCAGCAAGTCCTCAACAGTTTCGTGTATTCGTTGAACTATACCGTAGCCGTGCATTGATTCACGCGCCAGCGTTTTCAGAATCAACAGCTCCAGTGTGCCTTGCATCAAATTCGTTCGGGTATTTGCCATTGTCAAGCCTCCCCAGACTGTCTAGGGTAGAGAGTAGCAACACTCCCCTAGACTGTCAAGGGGGAAAATATGAGAATACTGAGCAATTGCATCTTGAATATAGGGAGGTGCATAAGACACATAACAGGTATGTGTAGCCGTCTAACGCCGGGGATAACCGGCGCGCACGAGACATTGAGGATGAGAGGTTGCCTGATTGCGCCCCCGCTCGAACATGTTGTTAGGCACGTTGTCCTTGAAAGTGAGCTTGTGCCACCCGGTGCTGCCAGTAAACAAACAATGGCGCGCCAAGAAGCTCAAGAGCTGTAAACCCAATGAACGGAATTGGAGGCAAGCCCACAAATACAATGGAAAGAAACCCTCTTGACGCCGCCAAGAAAGATTGCGCCCCAGATGACCCGGAACAAGACAGTGTGCCTCTCGATGGATGGGACCAGCCAAAGTATGGCAATGCCGAGGCCAAGCCAAACACCGCCGAAGAATCTAAGGTTGCTGTCCAAGAGGGGAAAGGCCGGAAGCCCTGCTGACGCATAAATAGGAGCGCCAAGCCCCAGCATGGTAATGACGCCCGTTACAAGCGGAACCAGCCCGAGGATGGTTGTGGTAACTTGCAACAGCTTCTTACTCATAGATGCCCCAAGTGCCTAACGCCCGGCCTCACC
>JANOGZ010000083.1:0-7789 GCA_031406255.1 Pyrinomonadaceae bacterium
ACGCACGCCGAGCGTCGGCGTGCGTTGCTACGGGGTCGAGCGGCGTGCGCTGGAACGCGAAATCGTGCCCGTGGAAACAGAATACGGCGCGATTGATATCAAGGTGGCGCGGATGAACGGTTGCGTCACGGGCGGCACGCCGGAATACGAGCAGTGTCGCGAGACGGCCCTCAGAGCCAATGTGTCGCTGCGCACGGTCGAGACGGCGGCGCGCGACGCCTTCGCGCGTCTGAATCGAAACGGGCGATAGATTTTGCCGCAGCGGTTTGCCGGACTCTTGACGATCGACCAATGTGAGGTGGCCAGAGAAGATGAGCAGACAATTTTCCGCTACCGAGCCGGATGAAGAAATACTGGCGACACCCGCCGGAGAAGTTGATCTCGAAAAGATCGCGCGCGGGGTGCGGCTGATACTCGAAGGTATCGGCGAAGACCCCGAGCGCGCGGGCTTACAGCGCACGCCGCAGCGCGTCGCGGAGATGTACACGGAATTGACCGCCGGGATGCGCGAAGACCCGCGCGAGCACGTCGTGCCATTGCCGGGTGACAATCACAATGAAATGGTGGTGGTTAAAGATATCCACCTCGCTTCGATCTGCGAGCATCACCTGGCCCCGTTTGTCGGACGCTGTCACATCGCCTATATTCCGAAGGACGGTCGCATCGTCGGACTCTCAAAACTCGCGCGGCTCGCCGAAACATTTGCGCGCCGCCTGCAGGTTCAGGAGCGCCTGACCTCAGAGATCGCCGATATGCTCTATGAAGGCTTAAAGCCCCTCGGCGTAATGGTCATCATCGAAGCGGAGCATACCTGCATGACGCTCCGCGGAGTAAAGAAACCGGGGGCGCTGACGATCACCTCGGCGATTCGCGGAGGTTTCCGCAAAGATTCGCGCACGCGCGCGGAAGCGATGGCGCTGATCACGGGCAGAGCCTGAAGGACAACAGTAGATCGCATAAATTTTAACGCTTCGGAGACGCACCAGTTCGCCCGGCGCACTTGCGCCGGGAACCGCCGGCGCGGCGGCCGATAATTCACGCCCGATGAAAACTTTCTACATCACGACGCCGATTTATTACGCCAACAGCCTGCCGCATCTCGGCCACCTCTACACGACCACGGTGGCCGACGCCGTACGGCGCCACTGGCGGCAGCGTGGCTCCGAAACTTTTTTCCTGACCGGAACCGATGAGCACGGCATCAACATCGAGCGCAAAGCAAAGCAGGCGGGGCGGACCCCCAGAGAGCATGTCGACTTTATCGTCGGCCAGTTGAAAGAGGTGTTCGCGGCGTTCGGCCTTGACGGCGAGCACGGCGGCTACGACATTTTTATGCGAACGACGGAAGCCTTCCATTACGAGGGCGTCAGCGAGTTCTGGCGGCGCGCGGCACAGGCGAAGACGCCGAAAGGTCGTGAGGCGATCTACAAAGGGCGCTACGAGGGCTGGTTCTGCGCGCCGTGTGCGGAATTCAAGACCGAAGATGAGTACGTCAAGCCGGCCCGCGAGGGTGATGCGCCGCTCTGCCTGATTCACGACGCGCCGCTCGACCGCGTCTCGGAAGAGAGCTATTTTTTTCGTCTCTCCGATTACGGTGAAGCGCTCCTCGCGCTCTATGAGGCGCGACCCGATTTCGTCCGCCCCGAGTCGCGGCGCAACGAAGTGATCAGCTTCGTCAAAAGCGGATTGCAAGACCTCTCGATCAGCCGACAGAAGACGGCCGTCGACTGGGCGCTACCCGTCCCCGACGATCCGGCGCACACGATTTTCGTGTGGTTCGATGCCCTCACTAATTACATTACGGCGATCGGCTACGGCAACGAAGAGCGCCGGCGCGCGCTCGGCCCCGGCAGTTTCGAGAAGTTCTGGCCCGCCGTGCATCTGATCGGCAAGGATATCCTGCGCCAGCACGCCGTCTACTGGCCCGCTTTTCTGATGGCGGCGGGCATCGAGGCGCCGCGCGCGGTCATCGCCCACGGCATGTGGATTGATGATACCAGCCGCAAGATGTCGAAGACGCTCGGCAATACAGTCGATCTCAAAATCCTGCGTCGTCACTGCCCCGTCGATGTGGTGCGCTATTTCTGCCTGCGCGAAATGGCCTTCGGGCAGGACGGCAGGTTCGGCTATGAAGCGGTCATTGACCGGGCGAACAGCGACCTGGCGAGCGGACTCGGCAATCTCACGAGCCGCACGCTGACGATGATCGGGCGTTATTGCGAAGGGCTCGTCCCGGCGCCGGAGATACATGAGGCCGCGCGCCTCTCGGCCAAGCGCGCGGGCATTGATGTGGAGGGGCAGGCGCTCGCCACGCTGCTCGAACACGCGAGAGATCAATTCGTGGAGTACTTCGCGGACTACGCCTTCCATCGCGCGCTCGAAGTGGCGTGGAACGTGATCGCCCGGGTCGACAAGTTGATCTCAGATGCGAAACCCTGGGAGCTGGCCAAACAAGAAGCGCAGCGGCAGACGCTCAATGCGGTGCTCTACCGGGCCGCCGAAACGCTGCGCTGGCTCGCGGTGCTGCTCTATCCGGTGATGCCCGAGGCGACGAGCGCGATCTGGCGTCAACTCGGCCAGACCGCTGATCTATCCAAACTTAATCCGACCGAACTCGAATGGGGAGGCTTACCGCCGGGAACGCGCATCGGCGAGGTGGCGCCGATCTTCCCGCGCATTGATAAGGCGAAAACGATGACTGATATCGAAAAAGAGATCGAGGGGCGGGGCGCGCACGCGACGCAGCGGGCCGTGCCCGGTGCGGAGACCACAACCGAGACGAAACCGGAGCCGCCGATGCGCGGCGCGACCGAAGCGGATGCCGTGCCGGGCGCAATAACAGCAGGAGTGGGCGAGGAAGGGGCGGCCGGCGTCGTCAACCTGATCGGAATCGAAGACTTCGCGAAGGTCGAGCTGCGCGCCGGTGAGATTCTGACGGCCGAGCGCGTGCCGAAATCCGACAAACTCCTGCGCTTCATGGTCGATCTGGGCGAAGCCGAGCCGCGACAGATTCTGGCCGGGATCGCCGAATACTACGAGCCGGAGAAACTCGCCGGGCGCAAGATCGTCGTCGTGGCGAATTTAAAGCCGCGAAAATTGCGTGGGTTTGAATCACAGGGAATGGTGCTCGCCGCCGCGGTCGGCGAGGAGGGGCGTCCCGTGCTCGCGACATTTACGGAAGACGTGCCGAACGGCGCGCGCCTCAAGTGAAGAGGGAGGCCGGATGTGTTCGTCGATTCGCACGCGCATATCGATGGTGAGGAATACGACGCGGATCGCGATGAGGTGATCGCGCGGGCGCGTGCGGCGGGGGTGTGCGCGATCTTGAATGTCGGGACGGGCGACCCGCGCCGCGGCACGTTGGAGCGTGCGGTTGAAGTTGCCGAAACTCACGCCGATATATATGCCGCGGTCGGCGTGCATCCGCATGATGCGCGCCTGTTTGATGAGGGGGTGGCCGAGCGGATCGACGCTTTAGTGCGCGAGCGACGGCGCGTCATCGCGTGGGGCGAGATCGGCCTTGACTATCACTATGATAATTCGCCGCGCGAAGTGCAGCGCGCCGTGTTCGGGCGACAGTTGCGCATGGCGCGCGCGGCCGGCGTCCCCGTCATCATCCACTCGCGCGCTGCGGATGACGAGACGGTGGAAATACTACGCGCCGAATATGGCGAGAGCGCGCGCGGCGGCGTGATGCACTGCTTTGGTGGAAGCGCGGGGATGGCCGAGAGCGTGATGGCGCTCGGTTTCATGATCTCGTTTGCGGGTAATGTCACGTTTAAAAAAGCCGATGCGCTGCGCGAAGTGGCGAGGCGGATCCCGCTGGAGCGGCTGCTGATCGAAACCGATTGCCCGTATCTCGCGCCGGTGCCATTTCGCGGGCGGCGTAACGAACCGGCGTATGTCGTCGAGGTCGCGCGCTGCCTGGCCGACCTGCACGGCATCCCGACAGAGCAGCTGGGGGGCGCTTGCACCGCTAATTTCACGCGGTTTTTTGGCGTAAAAGCATGCCCGGCTGAATCCGAAGAAGTGGCGGAAACGGGCGCGTGAGTCGGGTGTGCGGGGCGCACGCGAAACTTTCGCTACCTCGCCCTTCAATGTTATAAAGAACCCGGACGTGCGCGCCAGCGGATGCTTTTCCCCGATCATTTCAAATTTGTCAGGCTCGAGAGATTTACGATCAGCTTATGGCCCAGCAAAATTCATTCGACATCGTCTCGCAGGTGGACCGCGCCGAAATTACTAACGCCATAAATCAAACGATGAAGGAAGTCAGACAGCGTTTTGATTTCAAAGGAAGCGCGGCGGCCGTCGTGCTCGAAAAGGAAGAGCTCGTGCTCACGGCGGAAGACGAGACGCGGCTGCGCAATATGAACGACATCCTGCAGCAGAAACTGGTGCGGCGCGGCGTGCCCCTCAAAGCCTTCAGTTATAATCCCGCCGCGCCGGCGGCCGGCGGCACCCTGCGGCAGCACGTCGCGATCCAGCAGGGCATCCCGACCGACAAAGCGAAAGAGATCGTCAAATTCATCAAGGATACAAAAGTGAAAGTGCAGGCGGCGATTCAGGGCGATGTCGTGCGCGTCTCGGGGCGCGACCGTGACACCTTGCAGGATGTCATCGCCAGGCTCAAAGAGAAAGATTTCGGCATCAACATGCAGTTTTCCAATTATCGTACCAACTAGCTTCGGCAGCCCCGGATGACAGTCTCCCGGCAGGCGCGCAACCTGAATCCGTGAGCCCCCATGGGGGCGTCTATTCTCATATGCACCCAACCGGTCACACCGCGGCGATTGAAGAGCCGCTTCTGACAGCCCAACGCATCTTCAGTCTGATTGCGTCGGAGTTGGCTTTAGTTGAAGCGGAATTCGAGCGACAGGCCCGCTCCAATATTCAGGTCATCTCATATATCGGCGACTATTTACGCGGGTCGGGCGGCAAGCGTGTGCGCCCGGCCCTGACGCTGCTGGCCGCGTATGCGGTGGGCGGCGATGCCGCGCAGCCGAATTCGATTCGGATGGCGACCGTGATGGAGTTTCTTCATACGGCGACGCTCGTTCACGACGATATCATCGATAACGCGGAGACGCGGCGCAACCGTCCCTCGATCAACAGCCGGTTCGGTAATCAGACGGCCGTGCTGATGGGGGACTGGCTGTACATGACGGCCTTCGAGACGAGCCTCGCCGAACGCTCTCTGCCCATTCTCGACATCCTGACGGCGGTGACGCGCAAGATGACTGAAGGAGAGTTGTTGCAGTTGACGATGCTCGGTCGCGCCGATGTTAGCGAGGAGCAGTACTTCGACATTCTCAGCCGGAAGACGGCCTTCCTTTTCGGCGCGTGCTGTGAGATCGGAGCGATCCTTGGAAAAGCAAGCGCGACCGAGCAGCGTGCGCTGCGCGACTACGGCGAAAGACTCGGCACGGCTTTTCAACTCGTCGATGATCTACTGGACTTTACGGGAGACGATGATACGCTCGGGAAGCCGGCGGGCGTCGATCTGCTTGAAGGAAAGCTGACGCTGCCGTTAATCTATCTGCTCGAGAAAGAACCCTCACAGCGCACCGCCGTCGAGCGTGTGATGCGCGAGGGAAGCTATCACGAGATACCACGCTCGCTGCTCCTCGGCGCGGCCGAGCGAACCGGCGCGCTGGACAGCGTGCGACGGCGCGCCGAGGAATTCACCGAGGCCGCCAAACGCGCGCTTGATCCGCTGCCCGACTCGAAACATTGTGAGGCGCTGCGCGCCATCCCGGGGTTTATTCTCAAACGGGACAGATAAGACGACATCTGCCGAAGATTTTATGCGGGTTCGGAAAACAGACTTCAAATCGCCAACGATACGGTGCTAACGTTACTTTATGCCTGACGACAATCTTCTCGCGACGCTCGAACAGAGTCTGCGACAGGCGCGCGCGGCGCGCTCGCGCATCGCCGCGCGCCTGGCTGATCTGGAAGCGGAAGCGGAGAAGTTGCGCACCGAGTTGAGCGAGATGGATGCGCTCGCTGGCCAGACGGAGGCCGCGATGATGCGCATCCTGTCGTCGGTGCTCGGCGCGTCGTCGAACATCTCTTCTTCATCGTCACCCACGGATGCGCAGATCGAGGCGGCCTTACGTCACGACGCCGCGCGTGCGGGACACCCGGCGGCGACCGGCAGTATCGCCGCCGGCCAGCGGCGGCACGAGATG
The DNA here is from genome assembly GCA_031406255.1 of Pyrinomonadaceae bacterium. Classification (GTDB taxonomy): domain Bacteria; phylum Acidobacteriota; class Blastocatellia; order Pyrinomonadales; family Pyrinomonadaceae; genus JANOGZ01. Next base: position 6,195 of record JANOGZ010000083.1, read on the forward strand.
CCGCCGGTCGAGCCGCAAATCGAAGTCACCAGCGACCGTTTCTTCGATCGCACGATCCCGCAGGCTTCCGCCGTTCTGCTGCGCGAAGCGGGAGGGCCGCTTCATGTTAATGAGATTTACAATCGTCTGCTGGAAGGCAATTTTCAGTTCACCGGGCAGCATCCCACAATCAGCATCGCCGTTTCGCTCAACCGCAACCGCCGCTTCCGCAAGGTCGCGCCCGGCACCTTCGATCTGGTGATACGCGATGCGGCGCAAGCCTCTTGAAAAACTATCGTCAGTAGCTCGTACAGAAGATGTCGCGACTTAAAAAGCTGACCGGCCATGTGCTGGTCTGCGAACACAAAACCTGTCATAAGCAGGGCGGGCGCAGCAGCGCGAAAGAATTAAAGCACGCCCTCCGCGAGAGCAACCTGCACAAGCACGTGCTGGTGACAGAGGTCGATTGCCTGGATCAATGCGGGCGCGGCCCCGTGATGGTCGTGTATCCGGAGGGCATCTGGTACGGTGATGTCGATGAGGAGTGCGCGCGCGAGATCGTGGAGCAGCACCTCAAAAAGGGTAAAGTAATCGCTCGCAAGGTTTTGCATGACATGCGCGGGGGGGAAGCGGAAGCGGAATGACGGGACGCACGATCGTTGTCGGAGACATTCACGGCTGTTACGACGAACTGCGGGCGCTCGTCGATAAACTTGCGCTCACCGCGGATGACCAGTTGATCTGCGTCGGCGATCTGATCGTCAAGGGTCCGAAGAGCAGGGAAGTGCTGGAGTTATTCATCACGGACGAGCGTTTCTCTTCGGTGCTGGGCAATCATGATCGCGCGCTGCTGCGTTACTGGCGTGGCGAGGATATTTCGCTGAAAGAAGCGCAGGAAGCCTGTCGCGATGAACTGCGCGCGGGCGAGTCACGCTACGCCGCGTTTTTGGAGTCGCTCCCGCTGATGCTCGATCTCGGCTCGTATCTGGTGGTGCATGCCGGGCTGCGGCCGGGCGTGCCGCTGGCGGCGCAGACGATCGAGGATCTGACGGAATTGCGAACGCTCGGAGAGCAGCCCACGAGCCGTGAAGGAGTGCCCTGGTACAGTATGTATGACGGCGAGAAAACGGTGCTCTTCGGTCACTGGCCGGATTCGAATATGCGCCGCGCGCGGCGCGCCATCGGGCTTGATACCGGGTGCGTTTACGGCTACCGTTTGACCGCCTATGTGATCGAGACCGGTGAATTTGTGAGCGTGCCCGCGTTCGCCGCCTATGATCAGTAGCGGCGGCGCGCGTCAATTACGGGCACACCGCGCGCCGGAAGAGCCCTTCCGCTCGGGATGCCCGTCAAGTTAGGTCGAAGCCGATGATCTCATACGGACACCATCATTTCCCCGGACAACTCTTCGTCGTCGAGGGCACGGACGGAAGCGGCAAGTCGACACAACTGGCGCTTCTCTACCAGTGGCTCAAAGCCGAAGGTTACCCGGTCTTTTTCTCGGAATGGAACTCTTCGGCGCTCGTCAAAGACACCACGCGGCGCGCCAAGAAACGCCACCTGTTCACGCCCGCCACCTTCTCTCTGCTGCACGCCACGGATTTCGCGGATCGCAC
>JANOGZ010000085.1:0-6013 GCA_031406255.1 Pyrinomonadaceae bacterium
TGATCTTCAGCGTAAGGCTGTCCTTGAAGGACGAGGCAGCCACCGCAAAAGACCTCCGCGCGCGATACTCCCCGCGGCAACTCGCCGCGAAACTCACGCGGCAGTTCACGCACCGCATCTCCTAGTCCGAGCATGATCGCCTTGCTTCCTTCGTTCACCACACCGCTGGTGTAATCGAGCGTATCCATCGAGACATTGGAGAAAATAAAAAGATCGGTCTCCCACCGGACGCGCGCCAGCACGTGTTCGAGTAGCTTGCGGAAGTCGCTCAAATCCTGCGGCGTATCGGTGAGGATCAAAAACTTGGTCAGCGAAAGCTGTCCCTCTCCCAGAATACGGAAACCCGAGACGAGAGCCTCGCGCGCATAGCGCTCGCGCACGACAGCTGCGCATAAGGAATGAAACCCCGTCTCGCCGTATGTCCACAGATCGCGCACGCTCGGCATCACTACGGGGAACAGCGGCGATAAGAGTTTCTGCAAATAGTCGCCGATGAAGAAGTCCTCCTGGCGCGGCTTGCCCACGACGGTCGCCGGATAGATCGCATCGCGGCGATGACAGACCGCTTCGACATTGAATATCGGATAATCATGCTGCAGGGAATAGTAGCCGTAGTGATCGCCGAATGGTCCTTCCGGCCTTCTCTCGCGGGGCGGCACATGTCCGATGAGCGCAAACTCCGCTTCGGCGACCACACGATGACGATCACTTCCGAGCGGATTTTTTCCCATCTTCACTTTCTCGCCCGCGAGCACGGAGGCCAGGACGAGTTCCGGCACGTCTTCCGGCAGCGGCGCGATGGCCGCCAGGATCAGCGCCGGCGGCCCGCCGAGAAAGATCGTGACCGGAAGCGCGCGGCCCTGCCGTTCGGCTTCGTGGTAGTGAAACCCGCCGCCCTTATGGATCTGCCAGTGGATGCCGGTCGACTCCGCGTCGTAGCGCTGCAAGCGGTACATTCCCAGATTGTGTTTGCCCGTGGCCGGGTGCTCCGTATAAACGAGCGGCAGCGTAAAGAAAGGCCCGGCGTCTTCCTGCCAGGTCGTCAGCACGGGCAATTCATCGAGCCGCGCCGGCCGGTCAATCACTTCCGTGACCGGCGCACGACCCGTGCGGCGGGTGCCGAGTCGTAACGCTTCGAGCGCCAGCGCGCGATGCCCCCACAACTGGCGGGGCCGCGGCGGCAGAAGAGATTCGATGACGCTGACGGCCTCGCGGACGAGCGCTTCCGGTTTCGGTCCGAAGGCGTGTTCGATGCGTCGCGCCGTACCGAACAGATTCGTCACAACCGGGTAACGGCTTCCCTTCACGCGCTTGAATAGCAGCGCCGGCCCGCCGCGCTCGATCACACGGCGGTGGACTTCGGCGAGTTCCAGAAAAGGATCGACTTCCGCTTCGATCGTCGAGAGATCATTTTCGCGCGCGAGCAGGTCGAGGAATGAACGAAGATTAGCGTGCATAATGTTTCAGAAGAGGGCGACACAGAGAGCCGGGGTAGTATAGCCTGCGCCGCGCGCTGAATGCGCGCTCACGGGCGGCGGGCCGCATGAGTTCAACGTTTCATCCACGCAAAAAGGAACGGAAGCAAGGGGTGAACTCTTACTTCCGTTTTTGAAGGTCGAAATCCTGTTCTGAATATTTGCGTCAGGGCTCGTCTTCTTCGCTTGGCTGCCCGACCCGCCGCGGCCGTGCGGCTTTATCGGCGACGGGCGTCTGCGAAAGGCGGCTGTTGATCTCGCGTTCGGCGAACCGCGCGGCATCGGCAACCTTCGGATCAAGAGATTCGGCGTAGGGTTTGATTCGTTCGAGCGTCTCGGCGTCGCCGCTGCGCGCCAGCACTTCGAGCAGTTTGATCTGCCCGCGCGCGCCGACCCGTTCGAGAAAGACGTAGAGCGGCTGTGGGCTTTCGAGGGACGCGAGGTACTTCTGCGCCTGATTGACGTGCGAGGAATCAAGCGCGCGGACGATCGAGAAAAGCGTCTCGGATTTTCCCATCCGGTAGAGCGCCCAGTCGAGCGCCAGCCTGACACGCGCATTCTTTTCCTGGAGGCGGTATCCCTCGACCAGTTTCCGCTGATCAATCGCCGCGAGCCGCGCCAGTTCTTCGGCGGCTCCCTGTCGCAGGAGCGGATCGCGGTTAGTCAGTTGCCGCACGAGCAACGCGACCTCGCTCCGGCGCGCGGGTAGGGGACCATCCGCTTCGTCCTGGTCCGTCAGACATGAATACATATGTGCGGACACGGGAAGAGATAAGGCCGCGCCGAAGATCAAGCCGGCGAAGAGCCCGAATGATTGTTTTAACCTTTTTCGCAACGGAAGCCTCCTCACACATCGAGTAACATCGCGGGCGCGTCAGTTTGCCATCGCCCCGGCCGTCGTCTTGCGCAAGCTCGCGCTGTTGAGATCGAGTTCCCCGTGGGGAATCACTTCCACATTCGGAAATTGCTTGCGCAAATCGCCGAGGAATTTTTTGGCATCGCCGACGATGATGATATTGCTGGACTTGGCGTCGAGCCGCGTTCCGGCAAACTTCTGCACATCGGCGGCCGTCACCGTCTGCACGTCTTTGATGTAATTATTGATCATGTCAAGACTCAGGCCGTAGAGGGCGAGCGAGGCGATCTGCGAAACGAGCCCCCCGGTAGTTTCAAGCGCGCGGCCGAAACTGCCGATCAGCACCGCCTTGCGCGGGATCAATTCCGTTTCGAGGATCGGCTCGCTCGCCAGCCGGCCGAGCTCACCGACGAGCAGCGAGGCCACTTCCGCGCCCGACTCATTCTTCGTCTGTGTCGAAGCGGTGAATGGCCCCGTGTCGCGCCGCACGTCGAGCGAACTGCGCGCGCCGTAGCTGAGACCCCGCTTGATACGTATCTCCTGATTGAGGCGCGCCGAATAACCGCCGCCGAGAACGGAATTGGCGACGAGACCGCGGAAGTATTCCGCGTCGGTGCGCGTGATGCCGCTGCGCGCGAGCACGACCGCGGCCTGTCCTGCATCCGGCATGTCGATGACGAGGACGCGCGGTTTGCTCGTCGCGGCCGGAGGCAGCGCTTTGGCTTCGCTCGTCCCTGCTGTCGCCAGCGTCGTCGCCGGATTCGCCCACTCGCCGAACAGACGCTCGGCGAGCTTGAAGGCGTCATCGGCTTTGATGTCGCCGCCGATCACGAGAATCGCGTTGTCCGGACGATAGTACCTGGAATGCAGTTGAGCGATATCCGCGCGTTTAATGCGCGCCAGCGATTCGGGCGTTCCCGAGAGCGGATGACCGTAGGCGGCATCGCCAAAAACCACGCGCGAGGCGACGTAACCGGCGAGCGTGCCCGGTTGACGAAGCGCCACGCTTAAGCTATCGAGATACTGCTGGCGCAGGCGAGCGATTTCTTCTTCGGTGAAGGTCGGATGGCGCACCACATCGGCGAGGATCGCCATCGCCGGTTCGATCTTTGACGACATCACGCTGAGCGAGGCGCTGGACGCATCCCAGCTCGCATCAGAATCGAGAGAACCGCCGAGGGCCTCGATCGCCTGTGCGATTTCCGGCGCGGTGCGCGTCTTCGTTCCCTTCGTGAGCAGCGATGCGGTCATATCCGCCACTCCGGCCAGTTGCGGCGGATCGATCTCTCCGCCGTTTTTTATCAGTAACTGCGCGGAGATGAGAGGCACATCAGCCTCCTCAATGACGATCACGCGCAAACCATTCCGCAAAGTTTTTTCGACGGGTTTCGGAACCGTCACCGAGCGCGGAGCGGCGGGCGCGGGCGGCGTCTCCTGCTGTGCGAAAGAGATGGCCGGCATCGCCCCCAGCATCGCCACCAGCATTAACAGCCGGGCGAGCCCGTGACGATCGCTGATCGCCGTGCGGCGGTGGCGGAAAACTACGTAGAGTAAGCTCATTTGTTTCTCCCTTCCGTGCTGCTCTCGCTCATCGCTCCGGTCTTTTCCTGGGCGGGGCGCATCGTGTCCGGCAGGTAATTGATCACGACGCGGTTCGTCTCGGTGAAATATTTCCGCATGACGCGCTGCACGTCGGCGGCGGTGACCCCCTGAAGCCGGTCAATGTCGGTGTTAACCCGACTGGCATCGCCGAGCAGCACCGCTGCCCGACTGAGCGCCCCGGCCTTGCCGTCGCTCGTCTCGCGCTCACGCAGCTGATTTGTGACGAGCTGGTTTTTCGCCTTCTCGAGTTCCGCCGTCGTCACCGGCTTTTCCTGCATCCGTTTGAGTTCGGCGAGCAGCGAGCGCTCGGCCTCTTCCGTCTTTTTTCCGCTCGCCAGGATCGCACCGAAGACGAACAACCCCTGGTCTTCGCGTAAATCCGCGATGGCGAAGGCTTCCTGGGCGACCTGTTGCTGGTACACGAGCGATTGATAAAGCCGTGAGGACTCCCCGGCGGAGAGAATCGCTTCGGCAACTCTCAGCGCTTGGGCATCGTCGGTCGCCACCGGCGGAGCGAGATACGTGATGGCGACGGCCGGCAGCGGCACGTTCGGGACGTACTCCATAAAGCGCTGCTCGGTTTTGCGCGCAGGTTCTTCGATCGTCACGCGCGGCATCGGCCGGTCAGGCTTCGGAATGCGCCCGAAATATTTATCGATCCACGCGTCCAGTTGTTTCTGATCGAAATCGCCGACGACGACCAGCGTGGCATTGTCCGGTCGGTAAAAGGTCGAGTGAAAGGCCCGCACATCTTCGATCGTCGCCGCATTCAGCTCTTCGATGCTACCGATCCCGGGACGCTTGTATGGATGCCTGGTAAACGATCGCTGCTCGATAAGATAGAAAAGCCTTCCGTAGGGCTGCGCGAGATATCGCTGACGAAACTCTTCTTTGACGACGTCACGCTCCGATTTGAAGTTGGTTTCATCCACGACGAGCGAGCCGAGTCGGTCGGCTTCGGCCCACAGCAGCGTCTCCAGATAATTGGAAGGCACGACTTCGTAATAATTCGTGAAGTCGTCCGCGGTCGAGGCGTTATTGAACCCGCCCACATCTTCCGTCAGGCGATCCAGCATCTCGGCCTTCATGTTCTTCGTGGCCTTGAACATGATGTGCTCGAACAGGTGGGCGAAACCGCTGCGGCCCTCCGGATCATCTTTTGAGCCGACTTTGTACCATACCTGGATGGCCACGGTGGGGCTCGATTTGTCTTCCACGCTGTAGACCTTGAGGCCGTTCGGCAGCGTCCGCTCACGGTAATTGAGACGCGGCACTCTGGTCTGCGCCTGCGCGGCCGGCGGCAGTGTGATCACACCGGCCAGCGCCACTGAAACGACGCATAAAAGTAGTAAAGCGGCGATATTTCGTAGCATATTTTTGCTCCAGAAGTTGTGTATGAGCCAAAACCGCGAGAACCGGTTTTGCCGGCTTGGATGCCGCGCTCGGCGCATGTTGTTGCACGCCCGGCGCGTAAAGCCAGCGCGAAAAGTCTTTGCCTATCCTCCCTCCGACGGCACTCTCAGCAAGACGAGGCGCTCGACGATGCGCCCGCCGACGATGTGTTCTTCGACGATTTTGAGCGCATCCTCGGCGCGCACCTGCGCATACCACACGCCATCCGGATAGACGAGGACGGCCGCGCCGACGGCACAGAATCCGACCGAGCTGCAATCCGTCAAAACGACGCTCCCCTTCAAGCTGCCGCCTTTGGCGGGTTTGCCGAAAAGCAATCCGCGCGCGCTCAGTGCGCGACGCAGGGCGTCTTTCACTTCGGCGCTGCCCACGGCCGAGCATGATTTTCCGTTACAGACAAAGATGTGATGGCGCACCGGAGCATAAGCGACCGGCGCGAGCGCGCAAACTTTATCACGATCTTCGATAATTGACGCTTCTTCCATTTTTTCAGTATTTTTCCATTTTTTTTAAGCCTTCAGCAGTCAGCGCTCAGCTATCAGCTAAGATAAAGCAGCGTGCGCCATGAAAGATCGACACAACCGGTGACCGGCTGACCGCTGATGGCTCTAACGCTTACGCGCAGTTTTTGCCACCTTACGAATCTTAGTATAAAATGCCCGGTGGA
>JANOGZ010000089.1:0-4628 GCA_031406255.1 Pyrinomonadaceae bacterium
CGGGCGCAGGTCTCTTCAGCGTTCTTCCTCTCGATCGAGTTTCAGCAGACCGGTTACTACGTGATCCGCTTCTACGTCGAGTCGTTCGGACGCCTGCCGAGTTTGCGGGAGTTTCTGACGGCGACGCAGCAGGTCGGGCGCGGCGTGGTGGTCGGCGCGCCCGGCTGGGAAGCGCTCTTGGAATCGAACCGGCAAAGGTTTGCCGATAGTTGGGTGACGCGGACGGATTTCTCAGCGCGCTACGGCGGGCAATCCAACGCGGATTACGTCAACGCCTTGTTTGCCAACGCCGGTGTGGGGCCAGGCGAAGAGGCTGGCCTGCGCGCGGCGCTCATCGATGATCTGAATAACCAGCGAGTGACGCGGGCGATTGTTCTGCGCCGAGTGGCGGAGAGCCGGGCGGTCTACAACCGGCAGTACAACGGGGCGTTCGTGCTGATGCAGTACTTCGGATATCTCAGGAGAGAGCCTGACGCTGCTGGGTTCAACTTCTGGCTCAATAAGATGAACGAGTTCAGCCAGGCGGGAGAAGATGTGTTTGACGAGCGGGTGGCGCTCACAAGGGTGAAGCGGGCGCAGATGGTCGAGGCATTTGTTGACTCGGGCGAGTACCGCGAGCGCTTCAGTCAGCATTGAGCCCGGACGAAACTATCAACGGCCACAGCAAAGCGTCCTGGCCTGAGTGTTACGCCGTCAGCGCAGCTTCTGATCATGGCGCACCATACAATTCGATTCAATTGATTACTTCCGGCCATTCTTCGATGGGTTTGAAAGGCACCGGTGAGGCGTGGTGCAGAATCATCCGCCATTTGCCGCCCACGGCGGTGCAGCGATAGATGTTTGTGGCCTGCGCTGACGCCGCCACAAGCTCGCTTTCGATCATCAGCGAAATGGTCTCGGTACAGACGACCCAGGCGATATCACCGACGATGGTGATCTGCTCATCGCTGGCGACGATAGACATCGAAGATGCTGCCGAGAAGATCGCTTCCCAGCTCTCGCGGATATGCTCATAGCCGATGATTGCGCCGCGCCCGGGATGGACGCACACGGCCTTCGCATCATTCGTCCAGACCGCATCCATCTGATCAATGTCGAGCGAGTTCATCGCCGCGTAGAAGCCCGCGTTGGCCTCGCGCACGCGTCGTTCTTCTGACATTAATGCTTCCTCTCCCATTATGCCGCGCCAACTTCCCATCGACGAGAGCAAGCCGGGCCGCCGGCATCTTTAACTTTGCTTTGAAGCGATCCCGGCATACGCCCTCTCATGTCTGGCATCAATCGGCTGACTACTGCTATCATAGCGTGTTTTGCGACATTTCAATTTTCTTTCCTGACACTCATTCATGAAGCTTCGTCTGCTCTATCACGGTCACTGTTTCGATGGGGTGGCTTCGGCCGCTGTCTTTACGCGCTTTTACCGCGCGCAGGTCCGCCCGGAGGCGGAGGTACAGTACCGCGCGCTGCTCCACCGCCCGGGCGCGCTGTTCGATGAAACCATGTTCGACGGCGACGAAAATGCGATCGTCGATTTTAAATACGCGGCCTCGGATCGTCTGACCTGGTGGTTCGATCATCACCAATCGGCTTTTCTCTCGCCCGCCGATGAAGGGCACTTTCGCGCCGATCTTTCCGGCAAGAAATTCTGGGACCCGGCCAGCAAGTCATGCACCGAGTTTATCGCGGCGGTGGCGCGCGAGCGCTACCGCTATCAAGACGCGACGCTCGAACCGCTCGTTCGGTGGGCGCATATTATCGACGGCGCGCTGTATGATTCGGCGGCGCAGGCCGTCGAACTGGCGGCGCCCGCCCTCCAGTTAATGCAGGTGATTGAGAGCGTCGCGGATGATTCCTTCATCGAATGGATCATCCGCGAATTGACGACGCGCCCGCTCGATGAGGTGGCGGCGGATCGGGAAGTACAGCGCCGTCTGCAACCGATTCTCGCGCAGCATCGCGAGACGCTCGAAGCAATCCGTCGCCGGAGCGTCTACGCGCACGGCGTCGTTTTTTTCGATCTCGTTGATGAAGGAATCGAGGGCTTCAATAAATTCATTCCCTACTATCTTCACCCCGAGACGACCTATTCGGTCGCCGTCACGCGCGGCGCGCATCGCACGAAAATCTCCGTCGGATCGAGCCCGTGGAGTCCGCGCCCGCGCACGCATAACATCGCGTCCATCTGCGAGCGCTACGGCGGCGGCGGCCACGCGGTCGTCGGTGCGGTTTCATTCGGTCCCGAAGAGGTCGAGAGGGCGCGCGAGGCGGCGCGCGAGATCGTCGCAGAATTATCGGCGGGTATCGATTAAGGGGTAAGGAACGAGCCGCACCCTCCCTGTGCGTGCGCGTTTTTGATGACTCTGCCTCCCTCCCGGCAACCTCAGCGTGCCATCAACTGTTCAATCTCCTCGATCTGCTTCGGCGCTTCGCTCGTCAGCACACGGTAGCCTTCGGCCGTCACCAGCACGTCATCTTCGATACGCACGCCGATGCCCCGATACTTATCCGGCGCGCCCTCCGCATCCGGCGCGATGTAAAGGCCCGGTTCAACCGTCATCACAATGCCCGTTGTGACCGGTCGTGGTTGACCGTCTATCTGGTACTGGCCCACATCATGCACATCCATTCCGAGGTAATGGCCGAGACGGTGCATGTAAAAACGCTTATACGTCTCCTCTTCGATCAGCTTTTGCGGGTCGCCGGCGAGCAGCCCGAGCCTGACCATGCCCGCGGTCAAAATTTCCACTGAATGATTATTAAGCTCCTCCATCGTCACGCCGGGCCGGACCCTCTCGAGGCAGGCTTGCTGCGCTTCGAGCACGAGGCTGTAGATATCTCGTTGCGCATCCGTGAAGCGGCCGTTAACGGGGAAGGTGCGCGTGATATCAGAAGCGTAGCCACCATATTCCGCGCCCGCGTCAACCAGCAGGAGATCGCCGTCACGCAGGGTGGCGTCATTATTGATGTAGTGAAGAACGGTCGCATTCGCGCCGCCGCCGACGATGGAAGTATAGGCGGGCGCCGCCGCGCCGTTGCGGCGAAAGATATACTCGATGAGGGCTTCGATCTCGTACTCTTTCATCCCGGGCCGTGTCGCCTTCATCGCTTCCCGATGGGCTTCACCGGCAATATCGGCGGCGCGCTGCATAATAACGATCTCTTCTTCGCTTTTAATCAATCGCATCTCATGCAGGATCGTGCCGGGATCGGTGATCGACTGCGGAGCGTGCACACCGCGTCGGCTGCCGGCGCGCATCAATCGGATTCGCCGGACGATCGCTTCATCAAGCTCCGCGTCGCCGCCGCCGAGGCGATAATAAAGATTGCGCGCGCCGTTGATCAGATCGCCCAGTTTCTCCGGGAATTCGTCGATGGTAAAGGCCGCATCCGCGCCGTACTCCTGGCGCGCGCCCTCAACGCCGGCGCGCCGTCCGTCCCACACTTCTCGTTCCGGATCGCGCGGCCGAACGAAGAGCATGTACTTATGTTCCTTGTGTGCCGGTGCGATGACGGCGATCGCCTCGGGCTCCTCAAAGCCGGTCAGGTAGTAAAAATCTGAGTCCTGGCGATAGCGGAAGTGGGTGTCGTTCGAGCGTGTTGATTCCCGCGCGCTGGCGATGATGGCGACCGAATTCGCCTCCATCAGCCGCATAAAGTCCGCAAGTTGCGGTCGTGGCATGCGTCTTACTCCTATCAGGGAATATGGCCCAGTCGTGGCCCATTGCTTCGCGTATTTTAACCGAGAGATGGCGCGCGGCGGAAACGCCCGCCGTTGACCCTGAACTCAGGTTGCCCTTCCAATCGCTTTTGCGCAATAATTCAACGGGCGGTAAACAAACATCTATGGCTACTCGCATATCTTATACTAAACCAGCGACTGTAATTGTATCTCGTGATCCGGCGACGGGCGAAGAAGTGGGCCGCGCGCCTCTTTTCTCTGCCGAAGAAGTCAGGGCGGCCGTCGCCCGCGCGCGCGCGGCGCAGAAAGGGTGGGGGGCGCTCACCTTCGGCGAGCGGGGCCGCGTTATCTTGCGCGCGCGTGAGATCGTGCTCGCTGAGATGGAAGAGATCGCGCTTCTTATCTCGCGCGAGAGCGGTAAGCCGGTGCCGGAAGCCATCTTCATGGAGATCACGCCGACGCTCGACCTGATGCAGTTTTTCGCCCGCTCCGCGGCGCGACTTCTAAAACCCGAGAAGATTAATATCGGACAGTATGGATTTCTGGGCCGCTCGTCGCACATCGTTTATCGTCCGCTCGGCGTCGTCGGCATCATCTCGCCCTGGAATTTTCCGTGGTCGATTCCGCTCGGCGAAATCGTGATGTCGCTGATGGCGGGTAACGCCGTGGTTCTCAAGCCCAGCGATCTGACGCCGCTCGTCGGTTTACGAATCAGAGAGGTTTTCGAGAGCGCCGGGCTGCCCGACGGATTGTTAGAAGTAGCCACCGGCGATGGCTCGACCGGCGCGGCTCTGGTTGAGGCAGGGGTCGACAAAATCATGTTCACGGGAAGCATCACTACGGGCAGGCGCGTCGCCGAAACGGCCGGGAGAAATCTCATTCCCGTGGTTCTCGAACTCGGCGGCAAAGACCCGATGATCGTCTTCGAGGATGCCGATATCGAGATGGC
>JANOGZ010000104.1:0-13146 GCA_031406255.1 Pyrinomonadaceae bacterium
CACGGCTCTCATCAACAGCTGCTCGCCGCGCGCGGCCTCTACTGGCGACTCTACAAGCTACAGTATGCCAGCAGCGAAATGATGAATGCGAAATAGCAGTGGTCAGTGGTCAGTGGTCAGAAAAAGCACTGGCTGCCTACTGATCACTGACCACTGACCACTGCTTCGCGTCCTTTGAGCGGCACCAGACTTTCGAACGAGCGGTATATTTGCAGGTACATTTGCGTCTCGCGCGGAATGAGCGTGCGCCAGGATGAGCCGCCGCGCCGCAGGTAGAGCGGCAGGCGCGCCGGATTCGAGTTATACCCGGCCGAGAGTAGTTCCGGCTGGGTCGCCAGCCTGGCCTTCAGTGCGTAATCCACTTCAGAATTAAGGGCGAGATCGTTCCACGTATCGCGCATGTAGAGCAGCATCGCTTCCAGAGCGTTTCCGTGATTGCGCATGCCGAGAACAAAATCCGGGTTGAGGCCGACGCTCGGATGCCGCTGCCTGACCATCTGATAAGTCGCCGGGATCATCTGCACCATCCCGCCCGCCCCGGCAAAGCTCACCGAAAAGCGGTACGTGTCGAGCTCGTTAAGAGCGAAAAGCGCATAGACTTCCTCGTAGAGAGCGAGGCGGCTTTCACGGCGAAAGCGATCATGATCAACGTGCTCGACGACGCAGAGTCGTTCGGCCACGTCAATAATCTGCGGCGATACGATGATGCCCTTGTCTTTCAGGCGCTTCGCCGCCAGGTCGAGCATCGTGCGGACGTAGGTCTGCCCGGTTTTGACCACTTCCGGCGACAAAAGCGCCGGGTGCGCCGAGGTGTAATAAGCCATCTCACGAAACGCACCGAATTTTTCGATCGGATACTCGACGACGAGCGGGAAGAGCTGCCGCCCCTCCAGATTGGTGACGATCACCGCGGTATTAACGTAATTGGGGCGCACGACGCGCAGGCGCAGCGGGATGCCGAGCGAAGAGGCGAGGGTCGTTTCCATGCCGGCCCTCAGAAAAGTCTGCTTCGGCAGCGTCAGTAGGTGCATCTGCGACGTCTCGTTATCGAGCGCCGCGATCGTCACAAAATCGAGCGACGGGGTGAGCGCCGTCAGCCGCAGGCGGGTCTTCAGCAGACGCTGCGCCTCGGTGATCCGCGGGCGGACTTTACTCACCGCGAGCGGACGCACGGGCTGCACAATTGCAGTCCCTAATGGCGCGGGCACGAACGTCGCATAAGGCACCGCCGGCACGATGCCGGGGGCCGACGCTTTCTCTTGCGGGCGCGCGACCGGCGTCGGTTGCGCGGAGACGGGCGACGGGCCCGGCTTCGCCTGTGGCGTTGGCGTCGCAACGGGCTGCTGCGGTGATGGCGGGGTTGCCATTACCGTGCGGGGGCGCGTCTGCGAGGTTGGCGAAGGGCCGGGATTTTGCGTCCGCGCGCCGTGCGTCGCGGCAAGCAGCGCCAGCGTGATCGGCATCATTGAAAATACTACGTTTTTTTTCATGTAAACCCGAGCTCGGCTCTCTACTGTTGAGGAAAATCGATCGTGAGGTGAACGGCGCTTACGAACCACAGCTAAGATTCATGCGGCGCCGTTTCGGTTGTCGATAATGACTGCAGGAGGGTCTATCAATTTGCTCTATTTGAACGATATAAAGACACTAAGCGCGATGTCCCGCTCCGTCCGGTAAAGGAAAAGCGCGCCCGGACGTTTTCCCGAGCGCGCTTTTGCTAAAAAGCCCTGTCAGAGTTTTATGTTCAGGTCGAAGCCTGATTAAACCTCGCGTTATATGCCGGCCGACGCGCCGGCGGCCGTCGCCAGGTCTCTCAGCGCCCCGGCCCGTTGCATCAACTGGAAGCGCGTGGCGAGCAGGTGACCGACGCTCATTCCCAGACTGGAATCGAGAACGAATAATTCATCGGCGAGCGCTTTTTGCGAAACCCGCTCGAAAGCATAATGCAGCTCGGTGACGGCAGCATCGACGCCTTCGACGAGGATCACTTCGATGTCACTTCCGCCGCGCGCCTGGCGGCGCGTGTGCTCGCGCAGGCGCACCCGCCCCTCGTCCTGGATTCTTCCGGTGGCGACGACGATGACATGCGCCGCCTCCGTCTCCATCTCCATCGAGAGCGTGCGGCGGGCGTGCGCCGCCGTCCAATCCCCATCGCGCAACACGAACAGAAACGGTTCATCGCACATGTGGACCATCATATGGGCTTCGCCGTGGCCGACGGCCGGTTTGATGGCAATCTGGCTCTCCGGAATGCCGAGCGTGAGGAGCACCGAATGAAGGCGGCTGGCGAGCCAGAAAGCATCCTCCAGCAGCGCCGCCGCACGCTCGGTCGGCGCGAGAAGTTCCTCGACCTTTTCGTCGGCGATCGTCTGCCCGCACTCGCTGCACACCGCTCCGCTCGCCGTAATGACTTCCAGCGCGTCCGTCGAGGGCAGGCGAAACAGCGCGCGTCCCACCTTGCGGCAGCTGACCAGCATTTCGCGTTTGAGGAGACCCGTATCGAGCAGTTGTGTAATCAGGGATTCGGACACCGCCGCGCCCACGTCCTTCAACAATAGTTCGGCGATACGGCCGTCGGCATGAGCCTCTCTGACGCGACGCAGGAAGCGACGCGCTTCCGCATCCTCAAGCAATTCGACGGCGCGCACCCGCTCGACGGTGGCCCTTTCGCGCGCCGCGGGTTCCAGGTGCTCATTATCGTGACCGGCGGCAAAGCGCGCCAGCCCGGCCGGCACGCATGGCTCGCGCAGCCGCCACTCCACCATATTCAGCGATCCGCTTTCTCTGCCGATCCCGCTTTCAAGACGCGCCAGCTCGAGCGCTTCCTCGATGCTCCGGCAAAAAGCGTCGAGCTTTCGCAGGGGATCGGTCGTCTCCGCGGCGTGAACAATGCCGGCCCGCACGCCCGCCAGTTCATCCTCCGCATCACCGAAGATAAGAAAGAGGGCGTACGCCTCATAACAGAACAGGTCGCCATGGACGTACGAGGCGTCGCCCTCCGTCTCGATCCAATTAGCGATGGAGTGCTCCATCTGTTTGACGCGGTCTGGCCCTACTCCGGACAACGCCAGCTCGTAACAGCTCAGGCGCGTTGAACGGATCAGCGGCACAAATCCTCGCTCCTGCAATTTATCTAAAAGAAGAAGGCGCGTCGCATTATCAACATTGAGGTCGGCGGTCTTGGTTTCGACGAACAGCATATTCGGGAAGGCTCCTCTCGGGTTTGGCCGCGCATGGTATCACGCCACGTGGAAAGAATTCCACGCCGATCAGCGGCAACGAGTCTATATGTCAATAATATAGGCGTAAAGCGTACTAACTTCCCACAATTCATTCAAGATGAACCGTTTACGCCTCCGCGTGCGACCTCTTTTGAGTCACCCTCGGGCACCTCGGAGTGGTCTGTCCTGTAACAGTCAGATTGCCGCTTGTGGCGCCGGGTGGCGGTCTGTAGAATCGGTTTAGCTGCTCACTGCAGTCCTGCCGCACACCAGCAGTTCCCAGAGCAAGTAACAGATTCTAATAAGAGGAGACCGCTCCCCCAGTATGTCGTTTAGCAAAATATTCCCTCGCATGCTCATAGCATGTTTCGTTCTCGGTTTGCTTGTCGCTACCGCTTCCGCCCAAACCGACATCACGCGCCTGCGCCACGCAACCCGCGCCACTCTTGCGACAGAAGCAGAAGGCATTCCGCGACTCGAAACAGATCCCCTGATCGTTTCGCTCGCGTCGGCCGAAGAAGTCGTCTCCACGGCGCGGCGCGCCGTATCACCGCGTCAGCACCTCGATCAGCTCATGCTGGCCGCGATTGACGCGCGGCTCGGAGCGCCGTACCTCTATGGCGCGACGGGGCCCCATCGCTTTGACTGCTCCGGCTTCGTGTGGAGCGTCTTCCAGTCGGCGGGTATTAATTTTGAACGCAGCAGCGCGCGTGCGCTCTGGACGCGCTTGGCACCGGTGAGCGAAGAAGAAGAGGTGGAATTCGGCACGCTCGTCTTCTTCAATAACCTCAAACACGTCGGTATCGTCGCTGATGAATATGGCTTTTACCACGCGTCGCAGAGCCAGGGCGTCGTTTATTCGCCCTTCAATGGGTACTGGTCCGAGCGCATAGATGGTTTCCGTCGCATGCCGCTGCCAAAGCAACTGCTGGCATCGGCCAGATAACTGCTACGGGCACGCCACAAAAGAGGCCGACGCTGTCAAAGTAGCGTCGGCCTCTCTGCGTTTAGTGCGCTTTCTAATGCCTGCTCGTGCTTCGACTGTGAGGCGGCGATTATGTCAGTGCTCCGGAGAGGAATCCCGCGTGCGACTCTTTTTCGCGCGCCTCCCACATGACCGAGATCTTATCGATCGCGACATAGCTGAGCTGCTGCTCCTCGTCCTTCAAGTGCAGCACACCGTCCTCGACCTTGATCACTTCTCCGCGCAAACTCGGCGCGCCGCTGCAGAAGACATCCACGCGGCGGCCGACCATTTTGGAAAGAAGTTCCTGCATCTTTTCTCACCTCACGTAGGAAGCGATTCGAGCGTCAGCTATCAGATATGATCTGTATGCTGCCGTCGGTCAGCCTCCGGTATCTACTTCTCCGGCTCCCACTCCCAAATTTTTTCGCTTCCCTCTTCGTTCCTGATCTGCTTTTTCTTCACTTCACGAAAAGTGATCTGCACGAGCGGCAATACGTTCGGGTCATCCTGCTGGCGTCGTTCGAATTGCAACAGATCATAGTATGAGCAGCGCGTGCGCGCCGGATACTCGCGGCAGACGGCGGGTCGCCCGTGATAGATCGTGCAGCCGCGCGTCTCCAGATCAAGAAACTGGCAGGCCTGACCGAAAATCTGGTCTTTCTTACGACGCAGCACCCGCTCGCCCGAATTCATCTTCGTGTAACGCTTCGTCGCCGTTTCAAACGAGACGTCGAAATATTTCGCGAGACGATTAACGTCGCGCTTTGTAACCGCCACCCGCTCATAAATCGAACAGCAGTAGGCCGGGCATTTCGAACAATCGAAATATACGCGCGGCTGTTCATCCGTGATTTTTCTGCTCATCCGTTCCCCCCCTCTTCGCATCCCTTCCGGATGTCCGCTCGGTCTTCCTGCCCGCTAAAATCATTCAGCGTCTTTTCGATCTCTTATATTCCGACTGTAACAGTTCCATCAGTTCTCCGCGACGCTCGTACAGGCGTTTCGGCTCGCGCGCCTCGTGTCGGGCGAGCGCATACGCGGTGATGATCGGCAGCGCGATGGTCGAATCAACATAACACACGACCGCATCAGGCAGACGGTCCGGATCAACCTTGCCCCACGAGACCGCTTCTCCGGGGGTCGCACCAGATAATCCGCCGGTGTCGGGGCGCGCGTCCGTGATTTGCAGAAAGTAGTCGTGGCCGCGCTCATCGATGCCGAGAACTTCCTGGATCTGCGGCTCGGTTTGCAGCATGAAATTTTTCGGACTTCCGCCGCCGAGGATGAAGACGGCGGAGCGTCCGCCATGCTTTTTGCCGCGGTCGCCGCGCCCGTGGATCGCGCCGCGTTTGGCCGCGAGCACGAGGGCGGCCGTCTCGTTAACATCAAGTGATGGATCGAATGCCAAAAGATTTCCCTGGAGAGATTTGGCGGCGACGTTCATTCCGATCGAAGAATCACCCGGCGAAGAAGTATAGAGAGGCACTCCGTATTCATGGGCGGCGGCCAGCAGTGATTTATTCTCGAGCCCGAGCTTTCGTTCGCGCTCGCGCACATAGCGCCCGCAGAGATAGTGGAATTCCGCGGTCGACATCGGTCGTTGGAACTCTTCGCCCTCGATGATCCGACGGAAGAAAGCGTCCGTATCGAGCAGGACGGAATAATCGAAGAAGATATCGTAGATGCGCACCACCTCTTCTTCGCGCAGCACGATGTCGGAGATTTGTGTGCTGCCCTGATGAAGCGCGAGACCGATTCCGAAATGGGTGTCGTGATAGAGGTTTGCGCCGGTGGTCACGACCCAGTCGACGAAGCCGGCCTGAATGAGCGGAATCAGCGCCGAGATGCCGAGACCGGCCGGCGTCAACGCGCCCGTCAGCGAAAGCCCGACGGTGACATCCGGCTCAAGCATTTTCAGCGTGAACAACTGGCAGGCTTCGCGCAGACGCGCGGCGTTATAGGCGAGAAACGTCTCATCGATAAGGTCGGCGAGCGCGACGTCGCGTGTGATCGGCCGCGGATCAATGCGCTTGCCCTGTAAGTAACGGCTCCTCTTTTTCGTCATGGATTCCTGTTCAAGCCTTGCAGACCCCGGGCTCACTCGGCCTGCGCTGCCTTGTTGGCGGCTGCCTGTGCTCGGCGCAGGCGCAAGCGACCGATGCGCCGCTCGTCGGCTTCGAGCACTTCGACGTCGAGCCCGCGAAAGGTCAGCCGGGTCCCGGCCCGCGGGACGCAGCCCGATTCGTTGATGACCAGTCCGGCGATGGTCGTAAAGTCGTCATCCTCGATCTCGAGGTTGAATAATCGCTCGATTTTCCCGACCTCGGTCGAGCCGAGCACATCATAATAACCATCACTCGCCTCAACGATTTCGACGATCTCGTCACCTTCTGTATCTTCGTCTTCGATTTCTCCGACGATCTCCTCCAAAATATCCTCGACCGTCACAAGTCCCGCGACACCGCCGTATTCATCGATGACCATCGCGAGCTGGGCATGCGCCTTCTGCATCTCCTCCAGCAGCTCGGCGACCGGTTTTGTTTCGGGAATAAAATAGGCGGGGCGCAACAGCGAGTGAAGCGTCTCCTGTTCCCTGTTCTCGGGCCAGCACTGAAGCAGATCGCGGACGTAGATGATGCCTTCGACGTTATCAATCTGATCCCGGTAAACCGGCAGCCGCGAATACTTCGATTCAATCATCACATCGCGCGCCTCGCGGACGGTAGCATGGAGCGGAAGCGCGACGATATCGGTGCGCGGGGTCATCACCTCATTGACGGTCGTATCGCCAAACTCGATGATCGAGTGAATCAGCTCGCCTTCTTCCTCTTCCAAAATACCTTCTTCGGCGCCGACATCGATCAACGCTTGAATATCATCTTCGTCGCTTTCTTCGGCGTCCTCGGCGCCGATTTCCACCGACGGCCGCTCGCGGCGCACGTAATCGAAGGATCTATACCAGGGAACCGCGATGTACGAGAGAGCGCGATAGAACGGCTGATAAAGAGGCAATAGCAAGAGAAGGACGCCTTCCGGATTCCGCAACGAAACGAGGCGCGGAATGAGCTGCCGGAAGATAACGCTCAGGGCGACGCCGATTGCGAAAGCGATCAGGATGAAACGCGTGTGCGGAAACAACTGCAGCGAGATGGAGGTGACGAGCACGGAGACGGCGACCATCAAGATCTGGATTATCGCCGTCAGTGTGAAGCGAAAGCGCGGACGATTCTCGAGAATCTCATTCAGCAGCGGCGTTCTCCGACTGGCCTGACGATCTTCCGCTTCGGTTATTAAACGCCGCAGACCGACATCGCTCAACTGACCGAATGCCATATCAATAGTGGCGAGAAAGGTCAGGGCAACGAGCAGCAGACACGTAATCCCTATTTCGATTTCCATAAATGAGCGGTCAGCTATTAGCCATCAGCGTTCAGCTAAAACATCCGGAAGTGCGCATGGTGAAATCATGCTCTTTAGCTGAACGCTGAAGACTGACGGCTGATTGCTTTCCAATTATAGGCCAAGACGGCGACGAAGGCGGAGTTCTAAACGATTCATTTCACCATTATCAGTTTCATGATCGTAGCCGCAGAGGTGCAGCAGGCCGTGCAGAATCAGTTGCGCCACTTCCTCCTCGAAATCAAGCCCGTGCTCGGCAGCCTGCGCCCCGGCGCGCTCGACCGAAATCACCACGTCGCCCAGATTGGCCCCTGACAGCTTCTCCCACTCGGTGCGCGCGGTCGGGAATGAAAGCACATCGGTCGAATAATTGCGACCACGAAATTGTCGGTTCAGTTGGCGCATCGCCCGGTCAGCGACAAAGACCAGCGTCGCCCCTTCGCCCCCGACGCCCATTTTCTCCAGCGCGCGCCCGGTAAACGCTCGCCAGCGCGCCGCGTCTATCCGCCGCTGCCGCTGCCGGTTAACGACTTCGACTGAAGTTTCCATCCCCGCTCGCCGCCCTGCCTACATCTGGCCGCTCTTGCTCGAGTGCTTCTCATAAGCTTTGATAATCATCTGCACGAGCCGGTGGCGCACCACATCCTTTTCCGTAAAGTAGACGAACTCGATACCCTCGACGCCGGCGAGGATGCGTTCGGCCTCGATCAGGCCACTGCGTTTTCCCGTCGGCAGATCGATCTGCGTGACATCACCCGTGATGACCGCTTTGGAGCCGAAGCCGATGCGCGTCAGAAACATCTTCATCTGCTCGCTCGTCGTATTTTGCGCCTCGTCGAGGATGATAAAAGCATCCGCAAGCGTACGGCCGCGCATGAATGCCAGCGGCGCGACTTCGATGACGCGCTTCTCCAGCAGCTTTGTGATCCGCTCGGCGTCAATCAGATCAAAAAGCGCGTCGTAGAGCGGTCGCAGGTAAGGATCGACCTTTTCCTGCAGGTCGCCCGGCAGGAATCCCAGCCTTTCGCCGGCCTCGACGGCCGGGCGCGCCAGCACGATGCGGCTGAACTGCTTCTGCATCAGCGCCTGCACCGCCATCGCCACCGCGAGATAAGTTTTTCCCGTGCCGGCAACACCGATGCCGAACACCACGTCTTCGTTCTGGATCGCTTCGATGTAGCGGCGCTGCGTCGCGGATTTCGGGGCGACCTGTTTTTTTCCTGCCGGATTAAAACGCGCCTTCGTGAAGTAGTCGCGCAAGGAATAGGCGCGATCTTCGGCGATCTGCGCGAAGGCTTCGCGCAGTTCGCGGTCGGTGAAGCTCTTCCCCTCGCTGAAGAGGCCGGCGAAGTCGTCGAGGATGCGCTCGACAGTCTCGACATCCTTCGGGTCGCCATCAACCGTCAGATCTTGTCCGCGCGCGTCGATACGCACGTCCAGCAGCGATTCTAAATACTTGATATTCTGGTCGTGAACGCCGAAAAGCGTTTCGATCCCTCGTGGCGGAAGTTCGATTTTCTTCAAAAGCTAGAGCAATCTCCTTGTCGGGGGCGAATGATCGAAGCCGCACATACGGGCGGAAGAGGAAGGGGAAGAATCGCTAGCATGGTTACGAAAGAGACGCTACTACACGACCCATCCGAGTGTCAACGAAGTCTCTGACCGCTGCCCCAAGCCTCCCCGTCGCCTTGACACGTGTGCGCTCCATACCTATACTTGCCGCTTTGCGTTCGCCCCCGGCCGCATATCTGTCGGTCAGCACATGGCGCGCGCTGCTATCCAAGAAAAGTTAAGCTTTACTGACGGAGATTTCAATGCCAAACCATAAATCGGCGGAAAAACGGATGCGCCAGAACGAGAAGCGCCGCCAGCTCAACCGGAGCAGCCGGAGCCGCCTGCGTACCGGTATCAAGAAACTGCGCGCCGCGCTTTTAACGGACGACTCCAAAGAAACACAGGCGCTGCTGCCGCAGACCATTTCTATTATCGACAAGGCAGTGCAGAAGGGCGTGCTGCATCGCAACGCCGCCGCGCGTTACAAATCGCGTCTGACCTCAAACGTCAATCAGGCGGCCAAGTAGTTAAGATACTCTGATCGAAATCCACTGGAAGCGAAGCGGACCGGGTGAACCCGGTCCGCTTCGCTTTTTCCGTGCTCTTCCACAACGCCCGTTCGTTTGAGAGGGGCATATTCAAGCAATCATGATTCGGGTGATCGAAGGAGTCAGTAAAATGAGCGACGAGACCCAACGCCGCAAACCTTACAGGGACTCCGTTGAGATTGAAGATGTCGCGCGCCGTTTCGAGTCTTGCGCCATACCGCCAGATGAGTTTAATCATCTGGCCCACCTGACTGTCGCGCTGTGGTATCTCTCACAGCTGAGCGTGCCGGAAGCGCACGCGCGCATGCGTACGAATCTGCAAAGGTATCTCACGCATCACGGCCATGACCAGGGGCGCTATCATGAAACGATCACGCTTTTCTGGATCAAGCGGATCCGCGGCCTTCTTGATAGCCGGGTGGAAGCGCTCACGCTGGCAGAGGCGGCCGCGGAAGTACATGCGTCGTGCGGCGATCCTCAGCTTATCTCGGCTTATTACAGCAAGGAACTTCTTTCGTCGCCGGAAGCGCGAACGGCCTGGGCAGAGCCCGATCTGAAAGCCCTGGACTTTTGAGCGGTGCGCCCCGCTCAGGCTGAATGAAAGATGAGTGATCGTCTGGATTGTCCCGTGACCGGAAGTTGAATTTCCCGACCAGAAGATTTAATTCGCCAGATCGCAGATGAGGAGTTCGAGTTGCAGGCGCGGCGTCGCCCGGGAGGTTTTAATCGCCAGGTCGGCGGCCGCGACTCGACCAATGCGACGCGCCAGATCGCTCGCTTCGGCGCGGCGGGCGGTGGCGAGGAATTCTTCTCTTTTGCTGTATGGCAGGTGAATGAGTTTGAAGACTTCCTCTTTCGGCGCGCCGCTCGACATCAATTCTTTAGCGAGCGCGAGGCGATGGTAGTTGCTGGCAATCAAGCCGATCAACATGACCGGCTCCGCGCCGTCATCTAATAAGCGCCCCAGCGTCTCCAGCGCACGCTGCCGATTCCGCGCGATCAGGTGATCCGTCAATTCAAAATTCGAGAGTTCGCGCGAGCGACCCGTCAGGGCGTCAACCATCTCCATGCGAATGTGGCGCGCGGGAAGCGCGGCCGTCGCCAGTTTGTCCAGCTCAATCGCCAGGCGGCGGACGCTCGAACCGGTCAGCGCGATGATATGACGCAGCGTCCGCTCATCGGCCTCCGCTTTCAATTCCTTCAAATGCGACCGCGCCCACGTCGCCAATTCCGCGTCCGTGAGCGGCGTGAATTCTACGCCCTCGCACGCGTCGAGCAGCATTTTGCTGAGTCGACGGCGCTTATCCAGCTCATCGGCGATGAAGATCACCACCGATGATTCTGCGGGACGATCGATGTAGCGAACGAGCGCGCCTTCATCCGCCTCGCGCAGGCGCGCGAAATCCGTAATGCGGACGACGCGCCGCTCGGCCATCATCGGCAATTGACAGGCAGCGGCCAGCGCCTGCTGGACATCGACGCTCGCCAGGCTGAAGCTCGCTTCGTTGAACTCGCGCAACGCGGCGCCGTCGAGCGCCGCGTCAGAGATCGCCCGCGCCGCTCTGTCGCGCAGGTAATCTTCCGCGCCGAACAGGAGATAAAGCGGTTTGAGGCGTCCCTGCTGGAGCGCGCGTCGCAGGTCTTCGCGCGAAAGAAGGCTCACTTTTCCTGATTCACCCCGAAGCCGGTGACGATCGTCGAGACGAGGCTCTCCGCGAAGTTGCGTGCGATCCGCGCGACGGCCGGGTCCTCTTCATTGAAGAATGCGCGCGGGTCGTTCGTAAATTCGAATTCGCCGCGAAAGACATAATTTTGATTGTCGTATAAGACGCGATTTTCCACCTGATCGCGCACCGTCACGGCGGCGGTGATGGTAACTTCAAAGATGCGCGCACGGCCGCGATTATCCAACAGCACGCCCGAGAAATTGAAGTTCTTGATGACGCCATCAATCACGGCGTCGGCTCCTTCGGGCTCACTCTGCGCGCGCAGCCCGCGCCCGCGCCGGATGATCTCGTTGATGACAGCTTCCGTGAAACGCGTTTCGATTTTGAAGCGAAGCGCGTTGTTCTGAAAGGCCGGGACAGCAACGGTTCGGATGTGTGTGGGAAGCCCGCTCTGCTTGACGGGCTTGTAACATTCCGTAGAGCCCGACGCGCAGAAGACGAGCACTCCGAGGAGCGCTAGTGCGCGCCGGTTTTTGCGTGTGAACGACATCTTCCGACTATCTCCATCTCGCTAAAAACATTTTGATCGAAGGGCCACGATACGACCGCCGCACGAGCCCTGTCAAACAAACCCTAACGGAAGAAGCGCTCGCGGCTGACCCCTCCCGCCACGGCTTATGCCCCATCCGCCGAGTGCTTTCAACAAGTT
Organism: Pyrinomonadaceae bacterium; assembly: GCA_031406255.1. Taxonomy (GTDB): domain Bacteria; phylum Acidobacteriota; class Blastocatellia; order Pyrinomonadales; family Pyrinomonadaceae; genus JANOGZ01. Next base: position 12,066 of record JANOGZ010000104.1, read on the forward strand.
GAGGTATCTCTTGTGACGCGACGGATCGCGTCGGCGATGCGAGCGGTCTCGAGACACGCGCGAACATCGTGGACGCGGACGATATGGGCGCCGCGCAGAATGGCGGCGACGATCGTGGCCATCGTTCCATGCAGGCGCCCCTCGACCGGGACATCACCGAGCAAGGCGCCGATAAAGCGTTTTCGTGAGGTGCCGATGACGATCGGAAGATCGGGGAATGCCCCCGCCAACTCGTCGAGGCGGGCGATCAATTCGACATTTTGCTCCAGGCTTTTGTCGAAACCGATGCCGGGGTCGAGCGCGAGCGTTTCGCGCCGCACGCCGCGCCGCTCCGCTTCGACGATGGTGGCCGACAAAACACGCCTGACATCCTCCAAAACATTTGTCACGGGCGGCAGCCGGTGCATGGTCTCCTGTGTGCCGCGCGAGTGCATCAGGATCAGACCGGCGCCGGTTCGCGCGGCTTCGTCGGCGATCTGCGGATCGAATCGCAGGGCGGAGATATCGTTGATGATTTCGGCTCCGGCATCGAGCGCGGCACGGGCGACCTCTGCTTTTGTCGTATCAACGGAAAGAGGAACGCCGGAGCGTTTAACGAGACGTTCAATGACCGGCACGACACGCTTGATCTCTTCGACCGCGGTGACTGGAAGCGCCCCTGGCCGCGTCGATTCGCCCCCGATATCGATTAAATCAGCTCGTTCAGCGATCAACTCTTCGGCGCGCGCGACGGCCCGCTCAGCGTCAAAGAAGTGCCCGCCATCGCTGAAGCTATCCGGCGTAACATTCAAAATGCCCATCACCAGCGTTCGCTCGCCGATCCTGAGCGCGCGGCGCGCAAGCGTCCATATGCGACGTGGCGTGGTGTTAGTCTCAGAGGCCATACAAAACCAAATGCCGTGAGCATTGATATCAAGCTCACGGCATTATTAAGAGTCTCAAATCCGAACTCAGCCCGCGGTCACGCTGTGGCAGGGTTGCTGCCGGTGATCGGCGGAAGAATTGGCTTGAGCGGCTTTATTGTCGGCTCTTTAAGCTGCGGCCGACCCTCATCGTCCGGCGCCGGTGGCTGATCTTCGTC
>JANOGZ010001263.1:0-29672 GCA_031406255.1 Pyrinomonadaceae bacterium
ACGCGCTGCGTCTCGGTGAAGCCGCGATCGAGGAAGGAATTCCTCAGCCGAACATCCGCTTCCTCTTCGTCGCCGGTGAACCCGGCGGCAGTATTCCAGCAGTGCGCGAGCGACTGGAAGAACTGTGGCCGGTGGCGGCGATCATCGATCACCACGGCATGACCGAGGTTGGCCCGGTGTCGTGGCAACATCCGGAGCGGCCGCAATTTTTGCACGTGCTCGAAACCGCGTACTTGGCGGAAATCATCACGCCCGGCAGCGATCAACCTGCTGCGCCCGGCATGCCGGGTGAACTGGTGCTGACTACGCTCGGTCGCTTAGGCACGCCGCTGATCCGCTACCGCACTGGCGACGGCACGCCAGGGTGAGGCTCCGGCCGCGCCCGATGCGGCGGAAACGATATCACAGAAGGTGAAGTGACGCGTGTGTCGGCGCGCCCGGCCGAGCTTTACTCGGTCGAAGTCTGGCGCGGGGGCGAGCGTCAATCAGTGGTCCCCGTCACGAAACCGGAGATTACTATTGGTCGCGGTTCACGATCAATTACGGTTGATCTACCGATCAAGGGCGATCCGGAGGTGAGTCGTGTCCACGCCACTCTCGCGCGCGACACGGAGGGTCGCTACTGGCTGACGGCGAAGGGCCGAAACCCGACGCTCGTGGCGGGGCGCGAATCACCGCGTGATGAGCGCGTCCCGCTGGCCCCGGACGATAAAATCGAGATCGGTAGTTACACGCTGCGCATTCAGCCTTAGCACCACATCCGGAGCGATCGCCAGCGTTCTCAGTTTTGCCCCGCCGCTTAAAGCTCGCGCGCCAGCGAAAATGAGCGGCCGGTCACGGAAGGAAGATTCCTCCTGTGACCGGCCGCTCGTCGTATTCATTTCGAAAGAGATCGCGGCGGGAATCCTGTTAGCCGTTAACTCCCGCCACGGCGTAAGAAGCTGCTTCGATGTCGGCGATCAACTGCGCGAGTTGGGGCTTGATGCGCTCAGGCTCGATATAGCCTTTGCCGAGCAAACGGGTGATCTGTCTGGTACCCTTTTCGCCGTCGATTTCTCTCAGCAGCGCGCGGCAGAAAGCGATGACTACTTCCGGGGCAAACTGCTTCCCCGTGTTGCTCCGGATGTCTTCGACCACTTCATTGAAGGCGCGCCGCCGTCTGTACGGCCGGTCTGTCGTCATCGCATCGAATGAGTCCGCCAGGCTCACGATCTTGGCTCCGATCGGGATTTGCTCGTCAGTTAAACCTTCCGGGTAGCCGCGCCCGTCAGGGCGCTCGTGGTGATAGCGCGCCATGAGCGGAATGTCGGCGTAAGGGTGGTTGATCGGAGCGAGAATCTCATAACCGGCCGCCGGATGGCGGTTGAGTTCGGATGATTGCTTCGCGTCAATCCTATACGGAGCATTGATGATTTCCCGATCGACGACGAGTTTGCCGATGTCGTGCAGGTAACCGGCGACGGCGATGCCCTCTACCTCGTCATCATTCCATCCCATTTCGCGGGCGATGATCTCACTGTATTTACCGACGCGCTCCGAGTGGCCCTGCGTGTACTTATCTTTGCAGTCAATGGCGGCCGCGAAGGCGCGTACGGTATCACGATAAATCGTGCGGAGATCATCATAGAGGCGGCGGTTCTCCTGCGCGCGCTGCTCGATCTCGGCGAGCAAGCGATGATTATGAATGCCGATGCCGATGTAGCGCGCCAGCGAACCGATCACTTCGCCATCATCAGCGGTGAGCGGCTCGCCGCTGGCTTTACCGCCGAGCAAAATGACGCCGACCAACTCCCGGCGAACGAGAAGCGGCACCACCAGCTCGACGTGGGGGCTGGCCAGCATGTTGCTGCAGCTCGCTGCCAGCCGCGCCGCCGCTTCAGTATCTTCGGAAGCGATCGCCAGCAGCCCGCAGGCGCCCACCGCGCACAGATCTTCGGCGTCCTGCTCATTAAACGGCACTCCCGATCGCGGCGCTTCTTCGATGCCACGGGTCGCGACGAATTTCAGAAGACGCGCGTGGCAATCATATTCCGCCACGGCGCCGCGGCGGATCGCCAGCGTGCCCAGCACCACATGAAGCGCCGAGCGGATCATCTCTTCAAAATCGCCGGCATCGGCCAGCTCCTGACCTAAATCGGCGTGCGCGGCCGACGCATGCAGGATTTTACGGATTTTCTCAGCCATGAAAGTCTTGACCCCTCAGTGGCCCGAAGCTGTGGCCGGTGAGCTAAACTCGGTCAGAGTCGCCAGCGCGGCCTCCTCGCTCTCTGCCAGCGCGACGCAGCGCATCAGTCCCAGTATCTCGAAGAGTTTGACGGTGTCGCGCCTGACGTTCGAGAAGATCAGCCGCGCGCCGCTCTGCTCCGCCGCGTCGATCACCCCCAAAAGGATAGAGACGCCGATACTGTTAACCAGTTCGGTGTCCCTAAAGTTGAGAACCAGCGCGCGGCACCCCGTCTCCAGCTGGTCGCGGCATTCGCGTTCGACGCGCTCGCCGCTTAATTTATTGAGGTAATTCCCGGCATAAATGATAGTTATGGCACCGGTGCTCCGAGAGCGCACCGGTGCGTCGGCCACAAATTCTGCCATAATCGTAAGTTTCCCCCTTACTTACGCAGATATTTTGTCATCCGCAGGCGCGTCCCGTCATCCACCCGCTCGAACTCCACGTCATCCATGAGCGTGCGGATTAATTTGAGTCCCCAGCCGCGACGTCCTTTAGTCCCTCCATGTGTTTCGTTGCCGTTGGAGCCCTGCCCCCCAGGCGATTCGCCATTTTGTAGTGCTGCCGGAGAAAGCGCAAGCCCACGGCTCGAGACTGTGACCACTAATTTATCACTTTCGACGCGAAAGCGTTGATAAATTTTCCGATCCGGGCTGAGACTGTGCTCCGCGGCATTGATGCAGGCTTCAACCACTGCGGTTTTGATTTGATTGATCGCCTCGGGTTGAAAATTGAGGCGGCGGGCAATTTGTTCGACAGTGTGGGCGGCGATCAATTCCGTATCGCCGCCCATCGGGATCACCATCTCGAATTCGTCGAGCGCGACCGAAACGCTCCCGGCGATCCCTCCCGGGCCGAGGCGGGCCGTTAAGAGCTCGGCCTGCTGGCGGTTTGATCCGAAAGCTTCGCGCTCGTTCAGCAATTCGCTGGCTTCCGCGGAGAACCCCTCCGGCGAGATCAGCCACAGCCGCACGCGCCCGAAACCGTACGCGAGGCCAACCTGTGTCAGCCGATCGCACCATATCTCGACGAGGGCGCGCCCGGCCTCATGCGTGGCATCGATTTCGACGGCCAGCCAGACCACTTCGCTGGCATCGGTGTAAGGCACCGCATCGAAACCGTGAGCGACCGCGCACCGCTCCTCATCGCACAGCAACTGCATCGGCGCATGGAACGCGGCGCAACTCGCGGCATGCACGATCTGCGGTAGACGGATCAGGTCCGTTTCAGTATCGAGGCCGGATATAACCTCATCGGTAGTGATGCCGCGATACATACGGACGAAGCGGTCATGATGGAACAGGCTGGAGGGCACGCGCTGCGCATTGAAGCGTGTCAGTAGATCGCGCGGCTTGAGCGCCGCCGCGCGGCGGTAGTACCGCGCCATCGTCTGCGGCGCGCGTTTGAGGGTCTCGATCAGCATTCCCGCCACGACGAGGGCGCGCGGCTCGGCTGCGACCTGCAAGCGATAGCTCGCATGCAGATGATCGCGCCAGACCATGTCCGGGCCGATCTCCACAAAAGTTGCGTTAAGGCTCGCCAGTTCATAAACGTGGAGCCCGGTCATGACGCGTTGCAACTCGTCCGCATCAAGGTTCAATCTCCTGCGCCACACCTCGGCCGGAGATTTCCCTCCGGTGGTCGCGGCAAACTCATCGAGCACCCGTACCAGTGCGCGGCGCGTCGCCGGCGCCGGCGCGATCTCTTCCAGCAGCGCGTTAAAGCGGCGGTTGATGCGTCCCCCGAGCAATTCATCAACATATAGCTTCTGACATTCGAGGAAGCTTGTCAGCGCCCTCCCGGCATCATGCGCCGCCTGCATATAGGCCGTGATAAAAACCGGGTTGCCCGCAAACTGCTGGACCAGCAGATCGCGCGTCTCATCATTGATCGAGATGCCTTTGCTGAACGCCAACTGGTCAATGAGCCGTCGCGCCTCATGGTCGCTCAAAAGCTCGAGATGAAGCGTTTCCATCTGATCAAAACGCGCCGTCATCTCCTGCGTCCCGTGCACGACATCCAGCAATCGGCGGCGCAGGCCACTCATCACAAACGGTGATTCTGCTTGAAGCGCTGCCCGGGCGATTTCGGCGCCGAGGCTGACCTCCCCCTCCAGACATTCCGCGAGGTGAACATCGTCAAAGAGGACGAGCGTCCGTACGCCGCGCGCGGCGGCTTGCTGCGGCGCGCTCAGGCTCAGACGAATCAACGCGCGTTCGTCGCCTTCCTCGCGCGCGCGCTTGAATGTTTCGAAGAGGCGCTCGATCCACTCGTAATCGGAGGGGGCCACCAGTTCCATCAGGGCCGGCAGCGGCGGCGGCGCGCCCAGCAACAGGGCGTCGCCACGATGGTGCGCCACGAGTTGGACGAGGAACGTGTGAAGAAATCGGCGCGCCGCATTGACGGTTGAATGATCGCTTCGCGTCCACGCAAAATAGATCGGAGAGACGCCCCCACGCTGGTTAAACAACTCATCATATGCCTGCCGCAAGAGTTCTGACGCGCCGGCGGAAGGGGCGGTCAGCAGCAGCAGCCAGCGATGTCCGGCGCTATGCGGAGCAAGGCCCGTGATCTGCTGGAGCGCATCGCGGCGGCCGATGAAGTCCTCCGGCTGAATGCGACCGAGAACACGTCCGCCGGGGGGCGCGCGTTTATGTGGCTTCTCTGTCGGCATTGTTCGATGAGGAATAGGGGTTTGAGGCGGTGAAAGAATTGATGCGGTTCTTACCGCGTTTCTTGGCGACGTAGAGAGCCTGATCGGCCGCGCCGATGATACTGGCCGGCGTATCGTGTTCGGGCCCGAAGGCTGAAATGCCGATACTGACGGTGACCGCACCGAGCGGCTGGTTTTTTCCGTGCGGATACTGCATGCGCTCCACGCGCCGCCGAATGCGCTCGGAGATCACCTGTGCTTCGGAAAGATTTGTCTGCGGAAGTAGGATGCTGAATTCCTCGCCGCCGTAGCGCGAGGCGACGTCCGCCGACCGCAGCGCCGATTTCAAGCACTGCGCCGTCATCTCCAGCGCAAGATCACCCGCCTGATGCCCGTTGCGGTCGTTATAGTGCTTGAAATCGTCGATATCAACCATCAGGAAGCTCATCGGGAAGCGGTGACGCTTCGATCTCTCCAATTCTTCCGCCAGCCGCTCTTCGAGATAACGCCGGTTAAGCAATCCGGTCAGCGGATCGGTAATCGAGAGCAGCTGGAATTGCGTGGCCTTCTGGTGCCACTCCGCGCGATCGAGGGCGAGCGCCATCTGCGGCGCAAACATCTCCAGTAACCCCAGATCAATTTCATCGTAGATGCCGCCGCCGGCCTTATCCGTGACATTCAGGACTCCGACGCGGCGGCCGCCGATCATGATCGGATAGCTGATAAACGAACCGGTTTTATAGCTTCGCTCGGCCGGAGCCGGATCGCGCCCCGAGGCGACCATATCACGCACGACCAGCGGTCGGCCTTCGCTGAGCACCGTGCCCGAGATGCTCTCGCCGAGGCGGGTGCGAGCCTCGCGGGCGGCCTCGGTGCACGGGCCGATCACGGCTTTGACCGCCAGTTCGTTGGCGCTTTCATCGAACATCTGGAGCGAGCCGCGCTCGGCATGAAGCAACTGCGTCGAGTGTTGCAGGATCGTCGCATAGGCGTCTTCGGGCTCGACCGCGTTGATATGATCCGTGAAGGCCTGAAGATGAAAGGCCGCGCGCATGCGCTTTTCCAGCTCTTCGCGGAGGCGGAGCACCTCAAACGGAAGCGCCATCTCGCGACAATAATCAGCGAGCGCCTGTCGCGTCGCGTCGCTTAAAGGAAGATCGCCAACAATCAACGCCCCTTTAACTTCTTCACCGACGATCAGCGGAAACAGCTCGGCGACCTCTTTCCGCTTCGAGGTCGAGCGGCCCTCCAAGGGCACTATGACCGATCCACCCTGCTTGACCGCCTGGAGCAAATTATTGTTTTTCGTATCGATCGCGATCCGCGGCGGGTTGGCAACGAACTTTCCCGTCGCGCAGGAACTGGTGGTGATGAACTCCTCGTCATTACGCAACATCAAGACGAGCGAATCGAGCCTGTGGGCTTCCGCTAGTGAACGGACGGCAGCGCTGCATACTTCTTTGAAAGTAGTGCCGGGAGGAAAGTAAGAAGAGTTGGGAGGGAAACCGGCTTTCGCCATACTGGTGGTGCTCGGCGTCGCAGGCACGCCCGCCGCCGCACCCGGTGGCCCCGTCGGCGTCGATTCGCCCGCCGGGCGCGCGGCAACCTCGGCCGCGGCTTGAGCGATGCGTGTCGCCAGATCGTCGAGGTCTTGAGGGGCGGCGAAGATCACGTTGCGGAACAGGTCAGCGGAGAGCAGTTCGCTGAGATCACCGCTGCGGACGCGCTCGGCCAGCGCACGATAATCCGCGCTGTGGAGAAAAGCTCGTCCCCCGATCACAGCCAGGGGGCGTCCTTTCAGCAATCCGACGGGCTGCGTGAAGCAATTGAGTCCGGCGTGGCAGCGGTAACGCGTTGTGGTACCGGCGCTCATGGCGCGCGCATGGGCTTCTCCGCAGTAGGGATCACAGAGGTGCGCATGTGTCGGAGATGTTTGAAAAGCGTGGCAGATGGAATTGTTATTCGAGATGGCGAGCTCGGGCGGCTGATGCCCGTCGATCAGCAGAATGGCGAGATCGGTCGCCGAGGACAGCGATTCCTGCGCCTCCCACCATCCGGAGGGGACTTCCAGTCCGTCTGATTGGATCACGGTTCGCTGTGGGGCAGCAGCTTTATCCATTACCAATTCTTCTAGTTTGGACAAGATGATCGAGTCCGATCCAAAACGCATTTGAAGGGCATAACGCGGTTCGCGTCTTCAGTGAGGACTGGTGACGCGTGACCGGACATGCGCCGCGGTCCACCAGGACCGCTCATGTTTTATGGTAAATACCCTATGAGCGCAGTATAAGCGTCTATAGTTAAACAGACAAAGTATGCTTAGCCTTGACTCGTCTGCCCGAAAGTATGACTTCGCGCCGAGGTCATAATCTCTAGATATATCTAATAGGCAAGCTTTTTCATTGTGAAATTATGCGTCCGGGATTCGCGAGCCCCGGCGCATCGCCCGGCGCAACCTGTTCGATATATGGCTGTTCGGGGCTGATGCGAATGCACGCTGCAAAGTGGTTGGGCTTAATTTCAGCCAAAGGCGGGACGACTTCCTTGCAGGCTTGGATCGCATAAGGGCAGCGCGTATGAAAACGGCACCCCGGCGGCGGATTGATCGGCGACGGCACGTCGCCCTGGAGGACGACGCGCTGACGAGTGGCTTCGACCCGCGGGTCGGGCACCGGCACGGCCGAGATGAGTGCTTTGGTATAGGGCATCAGCGGATCGTCGTAAACCGTCTTCGCATCGGCCACCTCAACGAGTTTGCCCAGATACATGACGGCGACGCGATCCGAGACATGACGAATCGCGCGCAGGTCATGCGAGATGAACAGATAGGTCAGGTTACGCTCGCGTCGCAGGCGTTCCATCAGGTTCATGATCTGGGCCTGGATGGACACGTCGAGTGCCGAGATCGGCTCATCCGCCACGATGAAATCCGGATTGGCGGCCAGCGCGCGCGCGATGCCGATGCGCTGCCGCTGGCCGCCCGAGAACTCGTGCGGATACCGCTTGATGAAGCGCGGGCTGAGTCCCACCGTCTCCATCAATTCACGCACGCGGGCGGTGCGCTCTTCGCCGCGCCGCGCCAGACCAAATGTGTCGAGCGGCTCACCGATGGTCTGCCCGACCATCATCCGCGGATTGAGCGATGCATAGGGGTCCTGGAAAATCATCTGGAGGTGGCGTCGCTGTTTGCGCATCTCCCGCTGCGAGAGATGCGCCAGGTCGCGCCCGCGAAATAAGACCTGCCCGCCGGTGGGCTCAATCAGCCGCAGGAGCGCGCGTCCGAGCGTTGATTTGCCACACCCCGACTCGCCAACGAGCCCGAGCGTCTCTCCCGGAAGGATATCTATCGAGACGCCGTCAACCGCTTTGACGACTTGTTTGACCGCCGATCCGCCGACAAACTTGTCCCACGCGGTGCCGCCGCCGAGATCGAAATGAACTTTCAAATCGCGGATCGCGATCAGCGGCTCGTGTCCTTCGGAATCCGGCGTCAGGGCGGGCGGCATGCTTCCCGGCTGTGCGTCTCCGGCGGCGAATCTGTCTTGTGTGCTCATCCGTTAGTTTCCCGTGTGCTTGGGCGGCAGCGCCGTCGGCAAAGGCGCGCCGGGCGCCCCGGCGCTGCCGGCAGTGCGCTCATCACGCTCGTGGCACGATATCCCGTAAACTTCTTCAGCAAAATGGCAGAGCGAATGGTGATCCGGAGTCAGTTCGACGAAGGGGGGAAATTCTCGCCGGCAGATATCTTCGGCGCGCTCGCAGCGCGGCGCGAAGGGGCAGCCCGCGGGAAGGTGCGCAACATCCGGCGGCAGACCCGGTATCTGGTACAGCGCGCCCTGCTCGGCGGTCGGGTCCGGCACAGACCGCAGTAACCCTTTGGTGTAGGGATTACCGGGGCAGGAGAAGAGTTCATCGGTCGGAGCCTGCTCGAAAACTTTTCCGGCGTACATCACGATGATGTGGTCGGTCATTCCGGCGACGACGCCTAGGTCATGCGTAATCAGGATCACGCTCGTGCCCGTCTCTCGCTTCAACTCTTTGATCAGCTCGAGAATTTGCGCCTGAATCGTCACGTCGAGCGCGGTCGTCGGCTCGTCGGCGATGAGCAGTTCCGGCTCGCACGACAGGGCCATCGCGATCATCACGCGCTGCCGCATCCCGCCCGAGAATTCATGCGGATAGCTATCGGCCCGCGTCGCGGCGTCGGGGATACCGACCATTTCAAGCATCTTGATGGCATGCCCATACGCCTGATCTTTCGTGTGGCCGAGATGCAGCTGCGTGATTTCCATCAGCTGCTTCGAGATCCGCATGAAGGGATTGAGCGACGTCATCGGGTCCTGGAAGATCATCGCGATTCGCTTGCCGCGGATGCGGCGCACCTCGGTCGGGGTCAGGTCGAGGATGTCCTGCCCGTCGAAGAGCACTTCGCCGGAAACGATCTTTCCCGGAGGCTCCGGGATCAGACGCAGCACCGAGAGGTTTGTCACCGACTTGCCCGAACCCGACTCCCCGACGATGCCGAGCGTTTCGCCACGCTTGAGGTCGAAACTAATGCCGTCGACGGCTCTGACCGTGCCATCCTCGGTCTCGAAATACGTGCGGAGGTCTCTGACTGAAAGAAGATTTCCGTCGCGGCTGCTCATGGGCTTACTCGTCCCTCGCTATGTTGATCTTTCGTTCGATGAAATATCCCTCCGGAGCGGCTCGCGGGTGGCCTTAAAACTTTCGCATCTGCGGATCGAGCGCGTCGCGCAACCCGTCGCCGAGGAAATTCAGCGAGAAGAGCGTCAGCGCCATCGTGACGCCCGGAAAAATCAGTTGCCAGGGGAAGATCGCGATGTTTTGAATACCCTCGGCGGCCAGGCTCCCCCAGGACGCGAGCGGGGCCTGCACGCCGAGACCGAGAAATGAGAGAAAAGATTCCTGCAGCATCACGGAGGGGATCGTGAGCGTCGCGTACACGATGACGGGGCCGAGCGTATTCGGCACGATATGCTTGAAGATGATTTTGGCGGTCGAAACGCCGCCAGCCCGCGCCGCCAGCACGAATTCCTGATTCTTGAGCGAGATCACCTGCCCGCGAACGATGCGCGCCATCGTCAGCCACGAAACGGCTCCGAGGGCGATGAACAGCAGGAACAATTGACCGAGCGGCGTCTGCCCGCCGAACATCGCCAGCAGCACGATGACGATCATCATGTAGGGGATGGCATAGAGCACGTCGACGATCCGCATCATCACATCATCGACACGTCCTCCGAGATAACCGGCCGTCGCGCCGTAAGTGATACCGATGATGAGCGAAACGATCGTCGAGATGATGCCGACCATGAGCGAGATGCGGCCGCCTAAGAGCACGCGCGCCAGAATATCGCGGCCCGCGCTATCCGTCCCCATCGGATGCAACCACGAGAACGAACCGTCAGGCGCTGTAAAGGGCCCAAAGGATCTGATCAGATTGGAATCTTCCGGAATGTAATCGTAGGTGTAGCCGGTGGTATTGCGAATGATCGGCGGCCCGACGAGCGACGCGAGGATAATGATGGCGACCACGATCATCCCGAAAACCGCCAGCTTGTTCTTCAGTAACCGCCGCCACGCGTCCTTCCAGAGAGACGTGCCGGAGACGGTATCCGTGCCGAGGTCAACCGAGCGCACGTCGCCTTCGCCGACGGCGAGTTCGGGCGCGGTGTGAATCATGTCGCCCGCGCGCGCGCGCACCGGCGGCGCCGGCGGCGTGCCGAGCGGCGTCAGCGCCGGCTCGGCCTGTTCAGTTTGCGCAAGAGGTCGTTCGTCCTTCATGGTTTTTAGTACCGTATGCGTGGGTCGATGTAAGCGTAGGCCATGTCAACCAGAAAGTTGAAGAGCAAAATCAGGATCGAGATGAAAGCGACGATGCCGATGATCAGCGGTTCATCGCGGTTCAGATTCGCGTTGATGAAGTAGTTTCCGAGCCCCGGCAGCGCGAAGATTCTCTCGACGACGACCGTTCCGGTCACGAGAAAAGCCAGCGCCGGGCCGGTGAATGAAACGACCGGAAGCAAACCGCCGCGCAGCGCGTGCCGCATGACGACCTGCCGCTCCCGCAAACCCTTCGCGCGGGCCGTCCGGATATAATCGGCGCGCAGCACCTCGAGCATTCCGGAACGCGTCAGGCGCGCGATATAAGCCATGTAGATCGCCGAGAGCGTGATCACCGGCATCACCAGATTCCAGCTCGGGAAACCATTCCAGCGCGCCGGGGGCAGCCAGTACAAGGTCAGCGAAAAGATGAGCACGAGGATCGGTCCGAGCACGAAATTAGGAAGCGAGATGCCGAGCATCGCCAGCGCCATCGAGGCGTAATCCAGGCGCGAGTTTTGCTTCAGCGCGGCCAGTGTCCCGGCGATGACGCCGACGGCCAGCGCCAGCAGGTATGCCATGATCCCCAGCGTCGCTGAAATAGGAAGGGTGCGCGCCAGGATGCGGAGGACGGATTGCCCCTCATACTTCAGCGATGTGCCGAAATCACCGCGCAGGACGTTGCCGATCATCCGGCCGTACTGCACATACCACGGCTTATCGAGCCCGTATTTCTCGCGCAGGTTTTTTTCGATGGCGGGCGGGAGCTTTTTCTCGGACGTGTAGAAATTGCCGGGCGCGAGCCTGATCAAGCCCCACGTGAGGCTGATGACGATCAACATCATTGGCACAATGACGATCAAACGTCGGATGGCGAATCGAAACATCGGCTTTCTTCCTCGCTAATCGGCCGTTTTGAGTAAATCGTTGACGCTCGGGAAATCGGTCGTCTTCGGGAGACCCCGATCCCACTTCGCGGCATCGTGCTCGATGTAGACGAATTTCCACGCGTGGAGCGTCTGCGGATTCGGATACAAACCCTTCACATAAGGCTTCTTCACCCAGTTGGTGGCGTTCGTGTAGAGCGGAAGGATCGGCTGCGCATCGAGCAGGATGGCCTCGGCCCTGGCCAGCAATTCGTACCGCTTCTGTGGATCGAGCGTGCGGTTGGCCTCGTCCAGCATCGCGACGTATTTCGGATCCGTCCACCCCGTGCCGTTGTCACCCTCGAGAGTGGTGAACAGATTGAGGAAGGTAAACGGGTCCATGTAATCGCCTACCCACGCGCCGCGGATCGTCCCCTTGTATTCGAGCTTGGAACGATAGTTGAGAAACGTCTTCCACTCCATATTCTTGAGCGGGATCGTAATCCCCAGATTCTGCTTCCACTGCGCCTGCAGAAACTCGGCGATCTGTTTGTTTCGCTCCTGCGTGTTGTAGGTGTATTCCACATCCTTGATCGGAAATTTCTTCGGATCGTAATTTCCGCTGGCGTCGCGGTATCCGGCCTCGGCGAGAAGTTTTTTCGCTTTTTCCGGATCAAAGGGATCGCCCTTCGGCTGCGGATAATTGGGGAAAATACCTTCCGGAGTGAAGGCCGTCAGCGGCTTCACGACCCTCTGGTAGTCGGCAAGCGCCACCTTATCAATCGCCATATTGAAAGCCTTGCGTACGCGCTTGTCATTCATCGGCGGCTTCGTCGTGTTGATCATGACATACGTGGTCGCCACTTCCGGCGCATCCATGTAGTCTTTCAGCGGACGGATCAGGTCGACCCAGCTGGTTGGAACCGTGTGGTTGAGAACCCCATCAACCTCGCCCGCCTTGTAGAGATTCATCATCGTCGTTGAATCTTCGAGCGGATAAAAGTTGATCTGATCGAGCTTGACGTTGGCGGCATCCCAGTACATCGGATCGCGCACCACGATCAACTCATTGTAGGGCCGCCACGTTTGCAGCTTGAACGGGCCGCTCGTCACGATGTTGGCCGGCTCGGTCCAGGCCACTCCGTGTTTTTCGATCGCTTTACGCGGCACCAGACGGAAAAGCTGATACGGAAGCAGACCGATGAAGAAAGGCGCCGGCTGGGTGAGCGTCAGTCGCAGGGTGTAGTCATCGATGGCCTCGACGCCCATATCTTCAGCCTTCACGGGGACGAACTCTTTGCCCTCGACGGCCGCTTTGAGCTTCGGATTCGCCTCGATCGCCGTGGCGCGCTTTTTCTCGTCGCTCGGCAGCACGAGTCGCGCCGGCGATTGCATGAAGCGGTTAAACGGCGTATCGAGCGACGGATTTTGTCCGGTCGCGGGGAGTTCCGGCGAGTGTGGTGTAGCTATTGCGGGCGTCGCGCTCGGCGGCTCTTGTTGCGGCGGCGGTGGTTGCAGCGCCGGGGCGGCCCCGGCCTTCTCCGTTTCAGCCTTCACATCCCTTTCCAGCACATATTGGCCGGTGCGCGCGTCGCGCACGAAGACGTCTTTCTCGTTGTAGCTTTGCGCGTATTTAATGTAATAGGCGAGATAGGCGGAGCGCGCCGCGAGTTCGGGCGAGAGACCGCGCCGGAAGGTATAGACGAAGTCCTGTGCGGTGATCGGCTCGCCATTCGACCAGCGCGCATTCTTCCTGAGGTGGAAGACGAATCCGGACGAGTCGGAGTTGGTCTCCCAGCGCTCGGCGACCGCCGGTATCGCCTCCATCGTCACCGGATGATATTCGACCAGGCCGTCATACAGAGCCATGTAGATGCGCGCTTCGGGCTGGCCGGTGCTGACCTGCGGGTCGAGCGATTCGGGCTCGGAGCCGGAAACGTAGCGCAGGATCTGGCCCTCGGGCGGCTCGGTCTTGCCAAAATACTCGGCATTGCTCGCCTGACTGGTGCAGGCGGTGGCGAGCAATGAAAGCGTCACGAGAACCACGCCTAGTTGGAACCAACGGGCACGAATATTAATCATCGCCTTTTACTCCGGTACTTCTGGTTAACCCGACATTATCGCCGCTTCGGCAAACCGTCGGGAAGGTGACGCGGGGAAATCTGATCAAGCCCCATATGCTGGGTTCGGGGGAACAATTTGGTTAAAGTTACTTCGGCGGACGGGGGAGCACGAACAAGACCGCGACCTACCAGTCTTAAGCATTCAGGGGCTGGCCTCACGTTATCATGCGTCCGCTTTCCCAATCAAGATGTACTGCGCCGCGACGGGGTTAAACTCAACGATGCTCAGAGCGGAACATCTCGTTGCTTCCGGCGCGGCAGATTTCAAGCCGGATATTTACTCGCTACGTTCGATCCGGATCACTCGGCCTGCTTCGGCGGTTTCCAGGACGTATCTATCCGCACGCGTTTTAACGAAGGCGCATCCAGCAGATTGGCGTCAAAGCCGCTGACATAGGGCTTTACGAGCGCGTAGGAGGAAGCGAAATAGACGGGGATGGCCGGCAGCTCCAGCAGCGCCTGCTCTTCAGTGAGGATTTGTCGAGGCGCCGAGATGTCAGCCGTTTGCTGCACTTCGGTCGCTCCGGACTGCGCCTCTCGCACCACTGGGGAAGGTTCGGCTGTCGCCTCCGGCGATGCTTCGCCGAGCTCTCCCACATCCTCCCCGGAGGTCCTGGCCGGCTGATCGAATATGGCCAAAATGGTCGCCTCCTCATCCATTGTTTGCATCACCACGCTGCGCCGCGCCAGATCATAATCACCGGCACGCAGCGCCGCTTCATAATCATCCCAGCCGCGCATGTCCACATCCGTCTCCACCCCGAGAGCAGTGCGCCACATCTCGGCGACCGCCAGCGCCACGGTGCGGTGCTGTTCATTGCGATTAATGAGCAGACGTATGCGCGGGAAATTTGCCCCGCCGGGAAATCCCGCCTCGGACAGCAGACGCCGGGCTCTTTCCACATCATGCACGAGAGCGTGCGCGGTTCGCTTTCTCGCACCCGTGGTTTGATCGCCCGTTGACGGCACCGGGATAAACCTTCGCGCCGGTTCTGTTATGCCCTCCATCGTATCGGCGCTCAAACGATCGCGATCGAGCGCGATGGTGAGCGCTTCACGCACACGCCGGTCAGTGAACGGAGCACGCGTCATATTAAAACTATAGTAAGTCAGCGCACCATACGTGACACGGCGAAAATCCTTGTATGGAGCCAGCAGTTTGAGCGCCAGCGGCTCGAAAGCGGCGTTGGTCACCGCGTCCACAGCGCCCCCACGATAAGCGGCGAGCGCCTCTTCCGCATCACGCGCCGCGACAAAACGGACACGATCCAGCGCCACCGCCTTGCTGTCCCAGTAGTTTCCGTCGCGTTCCAGCACGACCCCGTCGGATGCCCGATCGGTAAGCCGAAAGGCGCCGTTTGAGACAACACCCGGCGCTGGTTGCTCCTCTGGGCCATGCCCCCCGCTCCCTTCGCTTGAAGAAACATCAGCATCGTTTTTCGTGCTCAGCTCATGCACGGGACGAAAGACCGGATGGGCCACCAGCGCCGGGAAATTTCGGTCAGGCCGCTGCAGGCGAACACGAAGGACGTGTTGACCGACGGCTTCGGCGCCGAATGTGGCTCCGCCGTCGGGCGGCGTGAGAGATTCTTTCGCTTGCGGCTTGGCCGGCGGAGAAACGCTTCCGCTCTCCTGCTGCTGCTGTTCGGGCGCGGGCGGCGCGTCCGCGGAAAATTCTTTACTCTCACCTCTTCTGCGCGCGCCTTCGATGTTTTCTAAAAGGCGCGCGTGCGGCGCGCGTTCGCCGAGCTGCCTGATGCGTTGCCACGAGCGCACGAAATCCTGCGCCGTGACCGGGTCACCGTTCGACCAGCGCGCATCCGGACGAAGATAAAACGTCCAGTGGCGTCCATCCGGCGAGGATTCCCAGCGGGTCGCCACCGCCGAGACGGGGGCCAGATTGCGCGGGTCATAATCGGTCAGCCCTTCAAACATCGCGCGCACGACATCAGTGTCGGGCGGAGCCGCCGCCAGCGCCGGATCAAAGATTCGCGGCAATCCTCCATCACTCCAGCGAAACTCCTGCGCGCGCCGAGGCGTCACCACACGCCCGTAGTAGGGCTCCACCTCCTCCGACATGAAACATCCGCCGCCCATCACCGCAATAATCAACACTGTTATGAGCGCGACGCGTAACCACCTGGCGGACGAATCGAGACGACGTACGGAAACGGCGCGACTGCCATCGGTGGGCCTAGTTGTCGCTGTCGGTCGCATCATCTTAAATCGAATATTTTCCCGTCCCGTGTACATTCTCGAAATATTACTGCCGTCTCCTGAAAGGTGCGCGGCTCGTCATGAGCGCTCGGTCTTAGCTTCTTCCCGCCGGCCCTTCTCGGCGCACGCTCGCGCGCCGCAACGCTTCGATGACGGATTCTGTTTGCCGTCGCGCCTGATCGAACCCTTCGGAGGTATCAATCAGATGATCCGCGTAACGCTTCTTCTCGTCCTGCGGCATCTGCGCGGCGATACGTCTTTCCGCCGCGGCCCGCGAGAGGCCGTCCCGCTTCATGAGCCGCTCGAGCTGGATTTCGGGACGGCAGTGCACCACGATCAGTTGATCAAACCGCCGATAAGCGCCCGACTCGATCATCAACGCTGCATCAACCACGCCGATTCCGTGGGGGTCCTGCTCTTCCCAACGCCTCAACCGTTCATCCTGCGCGGCGATGATGAGCGGATGAAGAATCGAGTTCAAGAGCGCCCGCTGTTTTTCATCGGCGAAGACCAGGGCTCCCAGCCGCGCGCGGTCGAGCATTTGATCGGCGTCCAAAACTTCCTCGCCGAAGGCCTCAACCACCGCGCGCAACCCGACGCTGCCTGGCGCGACCACCTCCCGCGCCACGCGATCGGCATCAATCACATGGCAGCCTTCTTGCGCTGCCAGCACTCCGGAGACAAAAGATTTACCGACGGCGATTGACCCGGTTAAGCCAACGCGCAACATATCCGCCAGCCTTTTTACAGTCCGCGGCGTCGCCGCGCCGCCGTCACGGTGTTGCGCATCAGCATCGCGACGGTTAATGGCCCGACGCCGCCCGGCACGGGCGTGACTTCCCCGGCGACCTCGGCGACCTCCGCCGGATGGACATCGCCAACCAGAGTATACCCACGCTGCCGAATCACCTCGACCCGCTCGTCGGCGCGCGCGCCGAATAATTCACGGGCAGTCTCCACGTCTGTAATCTTGTTCATCCCGACATCTATCACCGTCGCGCCGCGTCTGACATGCTCGCGTCGAATAAATCCGGCGCGTCCGATGGCGACGATGAGAATGTCCGCCTGCCGGGTGACGGCGGGCAAGTCTCGTGTTCGCGAATGGCATATCGTCACGGTCGCATCTCGCTGCAAGAGCAACTGCGCGATGGGGCGTCCGACGATATGGCTGCGCCCGACCACGCAGGCCCGCGCGCCGCTCAATCCAATGTTCGAGCGCTCGAGCAATTCGATGATTCCGGCGGGAGTACATGGAACAAACGCCGGCTGCCCGAGCGTCATGCGCCCCACGTTGAGGGGATGAAATCCATCGACGTCCTTGGCAGGAGCGATCGTGCTGATCACGCGCGCTTCGTCAACGTCGCGGGGCAGCGGCAACTGTACCAGGATACCATCCACGGCGTCGCGATTGTTGAGCTGCTCGATCAGTTCAAGCACTTGCGCGGTCGTCGTTTCAGCGGCAAGCGCATGGTGTTCCGAACGAATGCCGAGCGCCTCGGAAGCGCGAATTTTATTATGCACATAGACGGCCGATGCCGGATCGTCTCCGACACGCACAACGGCGAGGTATGGTGTTATGTCATGCTCGCTTTTGAGTCGCGCCACTTCGATCGCCACTTCGCGCTGGATATCGGCAGCGATGCGCGCACCATCCAGGACGGCTGCGCGCTGGCTCTCGTTTTCTGTGGTTGCGGTGCTCATCTGAGAACGCGCGCATCCTAACATAAATCAGCGGCAGTTCGTCAGTAGCATTTGCCGGTGCGTCGGCGGGGAGAGCCCGAATTGCCGCGCGCCGCTGATGGCCGACGAGCATATCGCGACTAACAAGCAAGTTTCAGAGGGCGTTTCGAGATATTTCGGGGGATTTTGTGAGTGTCGAACCGAGCGGGGGCTCACCCGGAGACTTCGCGCACTCTCCTGTCAGGTGAACTTGACGGAAGTCGGCGTATCGCTGGTGTAGGCCGTGATCTCCGGCTCATCGAGAAACCGCTCGACGGTCAGGACCAGATCTTTGATCCCGCCCGGTTTTTTCAAAAATTCGTTGACGCCGGCGGCGCGCGCCTCGCGCTCGCAGTCGCTCGCCGTGAACATAATGATGGGAGTATCGCGCCGCTGCGACAATTCGCGCGCGCGACACAGGAGTTCTACTCCGCCCACACCGGGAAGCTCAAAGTCGAGGACGATGATGTCGTAATGCTCCGCGCTCTCGAGCTTCTTTAACGCGGCTATCCCATCGCGGCAGACGTCGACCTGCCAGCCTTCGAGTTCAAATAATTGCTTGACGGTGAAGAGTACCAGATCGTAGTCCTCAACATACAGGATTTTGATCTGCTGCAATGTTTTGTGCTGCCCTTCAGGAATGTGAGATATGACGCATACCGCGTCCGAACTTAAACGGTGCAAGAACACTTCTATCTCACAAACAGCAATTACCGTTCCCTCACGAAATTCCGGAGTGGCGATTTTTCAGTATTGTTTTGACCGGGGTTGGTTACAGAGCGGAGGCGGAAAGCTTTATGACCCGGAGAAGATAATCCTCTCCTGATCAATACCCCCGGTACGGAAACGGCGACGGAGTGAAATAGTTACGCTGTTGAATTTCAAACGCTGGATAAAAATGCTTGTCATCACTCCGTTTACATCTTCTTGCAGGCAACTTTGCAAGATGTATAGGGATGCTACAACCACCATCATGTCGAGATTCGACAGGGGATCTTTAACTTTCACTGTCCGGCTTGCTTGGTTTTATGAAGGGCGTTACGCTCGCGGTGCTTTTCGCCACGGATAATGCTGACGCGGCGTCGTTGCGGGGGTCGCCTCGCGTCGCGCAGCTCTTTATGGCGGCCGTTCAGAATAAAAGACAGTCCCTGATGGGTAATACCGAGGAGTCGCGCGGCGCGCGTCAGTTGCCCGTCGGCGACTTCCAGCGCGGAGCGAATCAGGTTTGCCTCGAAGCGCAAAACTTCTTCGTCGAGCGAGCACCCGGCCCACGGACTCGCAAAGCCGGAGGTCTGGACCTGGCGGAGGGCGAGAGTTTCCACGGCCGCCGCGGGAATTTCAGTGTTATCCGCTGCCGTCAGGAAAGTGCGCTCGATGAGGGTGCGCAGTTCACGCGCGTTGCCCGCCAAATGCAGCCGCTGCATCGCATCGAGGCACGCCGGCGCAAAGGTCACTTGTTTGTGATACTGCCGCTCAGCCTGCGCGATGAAGTGGCGGGCGATGGCTGGAATGTCCTCGGTGCGTTGCCGGAGGGGCGGAAGCTCAATGATAAATGCGCTCAGTCGATAGTAGAGATCAGGGCTGTAGTGCCCGCGCGCCATATCCTGTTTAAGATTATGGTTCGTCGCCGCGATGATCCGTATATCCACCTGCTCCGAAGCCGAAGCGCCCAGCGAAGTCACCTCACCATATTCGATCAATCGCAAGAGCTTGGCCTGCGCTGCGGCGCTTAGCTCACCCACCTCATCGAGGAACAATGTGCCGCCGACGGCGCCGCGCACCACTCCCGTATGATCGCCGACCGCATCGGTGAAGCTGCCCTTCCGGTGGCCGAACAATTGCGACTCAATGAGCGTTTCGCACAACGCCGCGCAATTGATCGCCACAAACCGTCCGGCGCGCCCGCTCCATTCATGCATCAGTCGCGCCAGCACTTCCTTGCCCGAGCCCGTCTCGCCGGTGATCAATGCCGGCCGGTCAGTGATGGCGACCGCCCGCGCATAGTGAAGAACGGCGGTGGTCTTCTCCGAGGCATGCACAAAAGCGGATACTTCGGACGCCTTTCCCGAAGCCGATGACGTATCGAGCGCGATGATGCGCCGCGCGCACGCGCGCAGTCGCGCGAGCGTTTCCCCATGCCGTGAGTCGGTCAGAAGGCGGTCCGCGCGTTCGTAGGTTTTTCGCAACTCATCGGCGGCGAGCCACCCGTCTAGTTCCTCAATCAACGTCAGTGTCGCCCTGCCCGCACCCTCGATATCGCCCGCCGTCTCCGCCATATCGACGGCACGTTCGAGCGTCGCCTGCGCTTGCTGATGACGATTCAATCTCGCCAGCGCGACCGCATAGGTCGTCAGAGCTTCGGCCAGAAGGGCTTGTTCGCCGCCCTTCTCCAGGCTATTGACCGCCCCGCGGGCAGCTTTTTCAGCCGCGGAGTTGCGCCCTTCCACCAGCAGAACACGGGCTCGTGTTTCATCAACCTGCGCGGCACTACCCTTATCCTTGAGGCCGATGAACAGACGATGGGCTCTTTCTAAATGCTCTTCCGCATCGCTTAGCTGTCCGACTCTCAAAAGCAGATAACCGATATTATTCTCTACGCGGGCACGGTATCGCGTATGGCCAGCCTGTTCGAAGTGATAACTCGCCGCCGCGTATTCGATCAGCGCCTGATCGGTATACTCGCTTCGCGCCTCGGCGACCCCGAGCGTCTCCAACGTATTGCCGAGCGAGTTATGAAATTTGCCTTTGAGGGCGCAACTGGTACTCGCTTCAAACAGTGGAGAGGCCTCGGTCAGTAACCGTAGCGCGTCATTCAAGCGGTTGTTTGACATCTCGATGATCGAGCTGCGTAACAAAATCAGCGCTTTGAGTTCACTCTCATCGTCGCCAGTTTGCCCTAACGCATCGCGTAGAATAATGCGCGCCTCGTCAAACGCGCCCTCACGCCAGTAGCACAACGCCAGGTCGCTTCGTGCCTCGATAGTTTTTGCCGTCTCGCTGAGCGTTTCGTAGATCGTCAGGCTCTCGCTGATCAAGTCCTTGGCGATCTCCTGTGCGCCTTCAATCTGCCGCGCGCTGCCGATCCATCCCGAGAGCGCCCCCACACGCAGCAGCACTTCAGCCCCGGTCCGCTCATCCAGATCGCCGAGCGCGGGACGCTCACCGACACGCGTCCACAAGTCACCCAGCGCATTTCGCGCCGCTTCGTAGCTCCCGGCTTCTTCGAATTCGCGGGCGAGCGCACAACGAAATCGCACGCGCTCGCTATAATTACACGCCGGGTTATCGATGCGTTGTATTAATTGGGCAACTAAGTTCATGTGAGGATTAGCTTTCTACCTTTTAGCAAGGTTGTTTGCGAAATAGCGATTTTTCTTCTCAATGGTGTTATTATCTCCCCGCTCAGCCCCAAAAGTTGGTTTACTGCGCGGTAACAAACCAACTATACTTGATCTTCATATCCACGGGAGAAAAACGATGAAACCGTTACGACAGCTCTGCGCCGTCGTTTTACTGACGACGATTTTTGTCCTTCCCGTCTTTGCCGAGGATGGACAGATGCCGACGCCCACGACCCCACCACAAGTGATCGTCATCCAGCCGCCACCGACGGGTGGTGATCCGGGCGAAGTGGATTCGGTGATGCAGGCTCTTCTGAACATCTTGCATGGCGTAATATTTTTTGTCTAGGCGATTAATGCCCTTGCCCCGGGGCCCGACTTCTCGTTCTTTTGTTACCTCGTTGACGGCTTGATTTGAAATGCGTATGCCGGTAACGCCGCTGAGTCTCGGGGAAGGATACATCCAGCAGGTGCGATCGTTTATAGCTTCCCTGACGCGATGACACTGGAGGCATTGGATTTTTGTGTCATCGCGCCCCGGTCGCTAGCCACTGCTATTCAAGAACCCCGAGCAACGGATGAATCCTATCCTTACTTCCGCGCGAAAATCAACATTTTCCGAGCCTGGAGGCTTAACCCGTGTTTCCTGAAGATCACCGCCGGGCGCGCCCGCGCCTGTCGGCGCAGGATCCGTCAGCTCAAGAAGCTGGCACTGTCATGCCAGCCGCGACGGCTGGTCAGGGTTGCATCGTCACTGATTGTTGGCGCAAGATGCGGCGCATGATTCATCAAGCGCGGCGAATGTACATACATAAAAGTCATCATATCGGAGTGGTGGTGTTAAGTGTCGCGTACGTGTGCGCCGGGTTGACGGCCTGTACCGGCGTCCTGCGCACGCGTGGCTCCGCCGGCCCCGTGCAGCGTTATGAGCTGACGGGCAAGGTCGTTTCCGTTGATAAAGCCGGACGCAAACTTGTCATTGCGCATGAGGAGGTGCCGGGGCTGATGGAAGCCATGACGATGCCCTTCACGCTCAAAGCCGAGTGGGCTTTTGACGCCGTCGGTGAGGGTGATCGCGTACAGGCAACGCTCGTCGTGGCCGATGACAGTTCATGGCTCGAGAATCCGGTAATCACCAAAGCCAGCGGGGCAGACAGTGGAACCGCCGGCGACGCGGACGGGGCGACACCCGCGCCGGGCGCCGAAGTCATGGATTTTTCGCTCGTCAATCAGGATGGAAAACCCATTCGGTTGCGCGGGTATCGCGGGCAGGCGCTACTGATCACATTTATTTACACGCGCTGTCCGCTGCCGGACTACTGCACGCTCATGAGCACAAACTTTGCCGGGATCGAACGGGAGTTGCAAAATGATCCGGCGCTGCGCGACAAGACACATCTCCTCAGCGTGAGCATCGATCCCGCGCATGACACGCCCAAAGTCCTGCGCAGTTATGGGGCGGCGCACACCGAGAGATACGACCGGGAAAATTTCAAGCACTGGGAGTTCGCCACCGGCGCCCCCGGGGAAATACAGCGCATGGCGCGGTTTTTCGGCCTGACTTACTACAGCGAAAAAGACCAGATAGTTCATTCGCTGCGCACCGCTCTCGTCGCGCCTGACGGGCGTCTCGCCAAAATCTATCACGGCAATGAATGGAAGCCCTCAGAGGTCGTCGGGGAGCTGCGGAAACTGTTCGGTGAAAACGGGCACCCCGCTGAAGCGCACAAATAAAGGGAGGCCGTTTCCTTTAACAACGACCTCCCGCTAATCGATATGCGAAACGTAAATCTTATCCCTTGAGTTTTTTCACTTCTTCCGTCAGCACCGGAACCACCTCGAACAAATCGCCGACAATACCATAATCCGCGATATCGAAGATCGGCGCCTCCGGGTCTTTATTGACGGCGACGATGGTCGTCGCATTCTTCATCCCGACGAGGTGTTGGATCGCGCCGGAGATGCCGAGGGCGATGTAGAGCTTGGGGGCGACGGTCTGTCCGGATGAGCCGATCTGCCGGTCAATCGGCAGCCACCCCGCATCGCAGATCGGGCGCGACGCGGCGAGTTCCCCGCCCAGGGCGGCGGCTAGTTTTTCGGCGAGAGCCAGATTCTCCTGGCTCTTGATTCCGCGTCCGACGGCGACGATCACATCCGCCTTCGTCAGATCGACCGCCTGCTTCACTTCCTGAAACGCCGGTTCGGGTTGCATCCGCACCTCTCCCACCTCGACCGGCATCCGCTCGACCCCGGCGGCGCTTGCCCCCTTCTCGGCCTGATCGGCGCGATAGGCTCCGGACTGGAAGGTCGCGAAGATGGGCGACCCGCCGTCTGTCACCACATCGGCATCTACCTTGCCCAGAAAGATGCGCCGCGAGAAGGTGACGACCCCGTCGCTCGCCGCCGCGCGGATGCAATCGCTGACCACTCCCTTGCCGAAACGCGTGGCCAGTTTGGGTGCAAAATCGCGCACCAGATAAGTATGCGGCATGATGACGTACTGCGGATCGAGCGCGCGTACCACTTTCTCCATCGCATCAGCATAGCCATCGGGCGTGTACTCAGCGAGCTTTTCGTTTTCCGCCGAAATCACCTTCTCCAGGTGATAAGCCGTGATCTTCTGCGCCAGCGTCGGGTCTGTCCCGAGCACGACGGCGGTGAGCGGTAGTTTGAGCGCGGAGCCTAACTGCTGCGCGGCGGCGATCGCTTCAAACGAGGTTTTATTAAACGTCCCGGCGCGGTGTTCTGCAAACACTAAAATTCCGTTACTCATTATGTCAGCCTTATCGAATCGTCAGAAGGTGATGAAATCCGGAAAACCCGTCGCGCGGTACGCGTTCGTGTGGCGGTGCCGGGCCATGGACGGCCGATTCCCTTTTAAATCACGCGCGCTTCCGTGTGCAGCTTTTCCGCCAGTTGCGCGGCGCCGGCCCTGGCATCGCCGTTGCCGAGAAACTGCGTCTGTTTGGTTTTTTGCGGAAAGTAAATCTTCGTGATGCGCTGGTGCTGCGCGCTCCCGGCATCCGCGGCTGGAGTGATTTCTTTGATCTCTTTCTTCTTCGCGGCCATGATGCCCTTCAGCGTGGCATAGCGGATCTGGCTGATCCCCGATTGAATCGTCAGCAGCGCCGGCTTCGGCATCGCGTACCACTGATACCAGCCGCTTTCCAGTTCGCGTTTGACGCGCAACTGTTCGCCCGCGGCATCCACTTCGATGACGATCGTCGCGTGCGGAAGTCCGATCAACTCGGCGAGGATCACGCCCGTCTGCGCGTAGCCGTAATCGTCCGACTGGAGGCCGGTCAAGATCAGGTCGGCCCCTTCGTCGCCGATCGCGGCGGCGAGAATCTTCGCCGCCGCGTAGGGGCCGATATGACCGAGCCCGTCGCCGACGATGTGGATCGCGCGGTCTGCGCCGCGCGCCAGCGCATCTTTAATCACGCTCTTGACGCGCTGCGGACCCATCGAACAGACGATCACTTCGCCGCCGTGCTTCTCTTTCAGCCGCAACGCTTCTTCGAGCGCATAGCCGTCAGATTCGTTGACTTCGTAGGAGAGATCACCTTCCTCGATCCACGTGGCATCTTTGTTGATACGCAGGATCGCGTCCTTATTAGCGACCTGTTTCATAAGCACGATTATTTTCATCTATTCCTCGTAGCGTTTGAGAAGCAACGCGGCGTTGGTGCCGCCGAACCCGAAGCTGTTGGAAAGCGCGTACATGATGCGCGCCTCGCGCGGCTCGTTCGGCACATAGTCCAGATCGCAATCGGGATCGGGAGTAACGTAATTAATCGTCGGCGGCAGACGCTCGCGGTCGATGGCCAGCACGGAAAAGACGGCTTCGATTCCGCCCGCGGCGCCGAGCAGATGGCCGGTCATCGATTTGGTGGAGCTCACCGCCAGCTTGTGCGCGTGCTCACCGAAAGTCTTTTTGATAGCGACGGTTTCAAATTTATCACCGAGCGGCGTCGAGGTGCCGTGCGCGTTGATATAGCCGACCTGCTCGGGCGTGACGGCGGCGTCCTTGAGCGCCAACTGCATCACGCGCATCGCCCCCGAGCCGGTCTCATCCGGCATCGTGATATGGTAGGCATCGGCGGCCATGCCGTAGCCAACCAACTCGGCGTAAATGCGCGCCCCGCGCCCGCGGGCCAGCTCCAGTTCTTCGAGGATGACGATGCCCGCGCCCTCGCCGATCACGAAGCCGTCGCGGTCGCGTTCGAACGGGCGCGACGCGCGCGTCGGATCATCATTGCGCGTCGAGAGCGCGCGCAGCGCGGCGAATCCGGCCACGCTCATCGGCGTGATCGCTGATTCAGCCCCGCCGCAGATCATCGCATCGGCGTCGCCACGTTGAATAATTTTGAAGCTATCGCCGATCGCGTGTGCGCCCGCGGCGCAGGCCGTCGCGGTGGCCGAATTCGGCCCCCGCGCGCCGTTGCGGATGGAGACCTGTCCGGCGGCCAGATTGACGATGGCCGATGGAATGAAGAAGGGCGAGACACGGTTCGGGCCTTCGTTCAAAAGCTTCAAATGCTCGCGTTCGATCGCCCAGAAATCGCCGATCCCGCTGCTGATATAGGTACCCACCCGGTCGGCGTTATCCTCATTTACTTCGAGGCCACTGTCGCCGAGCGCTTCGTCCGAAGCGGCGATGGCGTAATGAATAAAAGCGCCCATCTTGCGCGCTTCTTTTTTCTCGACGAATTTGAGCGGATCGAAGTCCTGGATTTCAGCGGCGATCCGCACCGGGAATTTTTCCGTGTCGAATTTCTTGATGTAATCTACGCCGCTCCGCCCGCTCATCAGCGCAGACCAGGTGGTCTCCACCGTGTTGCCGAGCGGAGTCACGAGGCCGAGACCGGTAACCACAACGCGACGTTTCAAGATAAATACTCCTCCCCGTGGAACCGCAAAGTCTGAAGGATATGACGCACACCCTCTCGCGCATCCGCAACTCCGACCGGCCCGCTATCCGAAGCGCTCGGGCGTCAGACATCACTTATCGGTAGAACTCCCGACAATGCTATGTGAACGCGCCGGGCTGTCCCGGCCCGCGACACGACCTGCCTGCCAATCCTCCGCGCGTACTACTTTTTATGCTGTTCAATGTAGTTATAAGCGTCGCGCACGCTTTGTATTTTCTCGGCGTCTTCGTCCGGAATTTCGATGCCGAATTCCTCTTCAAAACGCATCACCAACTCGACCGTATCCAGCGAGTCAGCGCCCAGGTCATCTATGAAGCGCGCATTTGGGGTGACTTCATTTTCATCAACGCCAAGCTCATCAACGATGATCTGTTTGACTTTATTCTCGATCTCCTGATCGGGCATTGCAGTTTTTGCTCCTCTGTCAATTATGAGTGGAAAAGCTTAAAAATAAGCGGTCCGGCCGTCACGCCTCAAGCCGTCGAGCCGCTGCTGCCGGCCGACCGCTCACCTGTATTGAATAGCTCTGCAAGCGTTTCTCGGGCGCTGACGAGGCTCGCCTGATCCTCGACATTCAGGCAGCGCGCTCCGGCCGCGGTCTGTCGCACCAGGCCTGAGAGCACCTTGCCCGGCCCGACTTCAATAAAGTCTTCGACGCCTTCTCGCGTTAGAAACTCGACCGTCTCGCGCCAGCGGACGGGTGATGTCACCTGACGGATCAACGCCTCGTGCGCCTCAGCGCCGCTGCGCACGACGCTGACGTCGACGTTCGCGACGAGCAGAAGACGAAGGCTTTGAAACTCTACTTTCTCCAGATCCATCGCCAGCCGGACCTGTGCCGGACGCATCAGAGCGCAGTGAAAGGGGGCGCTGACGTTCAGCTTGACCGCGCGCCTGACGCCGCGCGCCTTCAGTAAACCGATCGCCCTGTCGACCGCCGGGGCGTGGCCCGCGATCACGATCTGACCCGGCGAATTGATATTGGCCGGGCTGCAGACGGCGCCCGGCTGCTCGCCCTCCGCTTCCCGGCACGCATCGAGCACCGCCGATTCTTCAGCGCCGAGAATAGCGGCCATCGCCCCTTCGCCGACCCCGACGGCCTCCTGCATGTAACGCCCGCGCGCCCTCACGGTGCGCACCGCCGCCGCCAGCGAAAGCGCTCCTGCCGCCACCAGCGCCGAATACTCGCCGAGGCTGTGCCCGGCGACATACTGCGGGGCGGGAAAGCCCTCGGCCATCAGAGAGCGCCACGCGGCGACGGCGACCGTCAGAATCGCCGGCTGCGTATTCTCCGTTAATTGTAACTCTTCGGCCGGCCCGTCAAAGCATAACGATGAGAGCGCACAGCCGAGCGCGTCGTCCGCTTCTTCAAAGACCTCGCGCGCCGCCGCGAAGTTGTCCGCCAGATCGCGGCCCATTCCCGCATACTGTGAACCCTGCCCGGGGAAAATGTAAGCGAGGCTCTTATTCATAGCTTTTGATTTACTAACGCGGATTTGCGAAATGGTATTTCCGAATTTGTAAATCGCAAATCAAACACCAGACATGAAATCATCATCCCCACCGCGTCAGCACCGCGCCCCACGTGACGCCGCCGCCGAATGACGCCATCAGGACAAGATCACCCTCCTGGATGCGGCCCATCTCGACACATTCGTCGAGCGCGATCGGAATCGACGCCGAAGACGTATTGCCAAGCATCGCGATGTTGGAATAGACGCGAGAAGCGTCAACGCTCAGTTTATCCGCGACCGAATCCGTGATGCGTTGATTGGCCTGGTGTGGAATGAAGAGGCGCACATCCTCGGCGGTGAATCCGGCCTCACCGAGCACCTCACGCGAAACATCGGTCATCGAGCGCACGGCAACTTTGAATAGCTCGTTGCCGCGCATCTTGTAGTAGTGCATTCCGGAGCTGATCGTCTCGGCGCTCGGACGGTGGCGTGTGCCGCCGCCCGGCGCATAAAGCTGTTCGGCGAAGCGCCCGTCCGAATAGATGCGCGCGGCGAGGATGCCGCGATCGCCATCCACCGGTCCGAGGATCGCGGCGCCCGCCCCATCTCCGAAAATCACGCACGTCGTCCGATCCGTATAATCAACATAGCGCGTCAGCAGTTCGGCGCCGACGACAAGCACATAACGCGCCTGCCCCGTACTGATCATCGTTCTGGCGAGCGTCAGACCGTAGAGGAAACCCGAGCAGGCGGCGGCGAGATCGAAGGCGGCGGCACGGTGCGCCCCGAGTTCCGCCTGAACCAGGCAGCCGGTTGAAGGCAAAATCTGATCGGGCGTCACGGTGGCGCAGATGATCAGGTTGATATCGATCGGGTCGATCCGCGCGCGCTCGATGGCCTGGCGGGCGGCGGCGACGGCAAACTGTGAAGTGTATTCGCCATCGGCCGCCTTGTGGCGTTGCTTGATCCCGGTGCGCGAGGTGATCCACTCATCGGAAGTCTCGACCATTCTCTCCAGATCAGCGTTTGTGAGAACCCCTTCCGGATAGGCGCGCCCCGTGCTTAAAATACCAGCGCTCGTCTGTGCCATCTTTTTCGTTCGCCTCTCCGATCCATTTATCTTTCGGCAACGGCCCGCAGGGATCGATTCTCGCGTGCATTCGTCGCGGCGACCTCGCGCTCGATACGCTCGCTCGCGCCGCGTTCGGAAAATTCCTTGACGCTGCGAATGGCGTTGCGGATCGCGCGCGCGTTAGAACTGCCATGGCCGATCACGACGATCCGCCGCACTCCCAGAAGCGGCGCGCCGCCATATTCGGAATAGTCGAGCCGCTTCTTGAGGCTCCGGAACGCCGGGCGCGCCAGCATCGCGCCCGCCTTCGTAATCGCCGAGGCGCTCAATTCCCGCTTGATCATCGAAATGACAGCATCCGACAATCCTTCGGACAGCTTCAGCATGACATTGCCGGTAAAACCATCCGTCACGATGACGTCAACGGTGCCGGTGAATACGTCGCGTCCTTCGACATTGCCGACGAAATTCAGACTCGACAGATCGCGCATCAGCGGAAACGCCTCCTTGGTCAGCTCGCTTCCCTTGGCTTCTTCTTCGCCGATGCTCATCAGGCCGACCGTCGGCCGGACGCTGCCGAGCACGGCGCGCGCATAAGAATCGCCCATAATGGCAAACTGCACCATCTGCGCCGGCTTGCAGTCGGCATTAGCGCCGACGTCCAGGAGCAGCGTCGGCTTACCCGATTTCGTCGGAATCAAAGCGGCCAGTGCCGGGCGATCGACACCGGGCAGCATCCCGATCACCATCTTCGCGGTCGCCATCGCCGCGCCCGTATTGCCGGCTGAGATGAATCCGTCGGCGTGACCTTCCGCCACCAGCCGCGCGCCGATCCGCAAGGAGCTTCTCTTTTTGCGTCTGATGGAAGTGCCGACCGGCTCATCCATGCCGATCACTTCTTCCGCTTCGACGAATTCGATGCCGCGATCCCCCTGCCGCCGCCAGCCGCAGCGGCGCAGCTCCGGCTCGACCTTCTCCGGCTGGCCGACCAGAATGACGCCGACTTGAAAATCTCGCGCCGCCGCCAGCGCGCCGTCCACTTCTGGATGCGGCGCGTTGTCGCTGCCCATCGCGTCGACAACTACTTTGCCGGTCAGCTGGCGTCCGTTGTTCATTCAGATGTGCGCCCCATCATACGCGGCGCACCTCCTCATCCTCTGCGTGCCCGGTCCTCACAACTCCTGCTCGATCCGGACCACTTCACGGCCTTTGTAATGACCGCACTTCGGGC
>JANOGZ010000178.1:0-3264 GCA_031406255.1 Pyrinomonadaceae bacterium
CAGCGCCGGCTCGTAGAGATCGAATGTGGCTTGGTGAAGATCGATGAAAGGACTTTAACGGGGGCTGCCCGAGACGCGCGGCGGGAGTCTACGGTGAACAGATCGGATCCATGTCGCCTCAATGCACAGTCTCCCCTGCGGCTTTCGACTCATCCGTAGGTTCCTGGATCACGACCGCCGACATGCGGAAGCCGGCTGACAGCGAGGCCGGTTTGTAAGAGATAAAGATCGAGGTGTCGAAAGTGATGCCCGGCATGAGTCTTCAGCTTGTGGCCTCACTTCCGCTTGTTCTCGTAAGTATTCTCCCACGCCCGGAGCGTCGTCTCCTGCGCGCGCGAGTGGCCGCCCCACGACTGGTCACCGCGACCGCCCTGGCCCGGTGAAGTTTTCGTTTTGGCTTCCCGCCTTTCTTACTCTGCATCCGGCGTGTCGCCCGCATCTTTTTTCCGGCGCTGACGCGCAAACATTAGCAATGGCACGATCGGCAAACAGATCGTCAATAATGTCAACAACGGGCGCCTGCGCGCCGTGGCGAACAATTTGCCCACATTCTGGAAGTGGACGGCACGAATCGATTCAGGCCGTAATCCCCATTCGCGCAGGATTTCTTCTACGCGATCGGCGTCCTCAGCTTCGATGGTCCCGCGCTCTCTCTTCCATGACTTATAGAGGGCGCTGAATTTGTAGTTTGGCATAGCCCCTATCTTACTGCCCGGTTGCCTTCAACCACTCGGCGATGCGTCCGCCCATGCGCAGGTGCTCGCGACGCTCTGCCTCTGCCATCACTCTCCACTGGCCGTCAAAGCCCGGATAATCGCCGTTATCGACGATATAGCGATACTCGACCTGGCCGTCAGCGCGCAGGCGCAACTCCATACCCGGCAGTCGGCCGATGCTCTCAAGTAGGAGTGTTGATTTCGTGAGCGCCTCTTGGCTGGTCAATTATTGCTACCTTTCTATGGCTTCCTATTTCGCCCTTCGCTGACGAAATCAATCAGCCTGCTCAATCGCTGCTCGGTATCGGCCTGCGCATCAGCCAGCGCTGAGACCTTTACGGCTAAAGCGTTCATCGTCGCTTCGGTGCGGCTCTGCGCGGCGGATAACTGCGCGATGGACTCTTCCGTCCTGATCTGCGCATCAACGAGCGCCGCGATCTTGGCCTCGGAGTTAGCCTGCGCCGCGGTCAGGTCGGCCTGGGCGTCGGTGAGGCGGGCCTGCGCGTCCGCGAGAGCGACCATCTTCTCGTCCAGGTTATTGACGCGGCCGTTGGTCTCGTCGAGGCGGTCCTCCTGGTTGCTCGCCAGCGCGGTGAGCGTGACGAAAGCCTGTTCGAGTTGGTTGAGCCTGTCCTCGGTGCTCATATCTCGGTGCCCTGCTTCTTATGGTCCTCTTCTTTTAACTCGGCCCCATGCCCGATCTGCTGCCGCATGAGAAAGGGGATCGCCCACCGAAGCCGAACTCACTTTTCCTTAGCTGGCGGGAAGGGGATTTCCGTCTCACCGCTTTTCGGATCGGCCGGCTTATCTCGATCGCTCACCGCTTGCCGCCTCTCTTCTTGCGCGGGTCCGCAATCTAGTTGTCTTCACCGACAGTCGAACTTGAAGAATCAACCAGCAGGTAGGTAAGGAATTGAACCGAGTCATCGCCTTCATCAACTTCTCCGATGATAAAGCCATCTTTAAAGAGAATCGCTAAGGCATCAGCGCAGGAGATGCCCGAAGCTATAGTGGGTGATCCCGGGCTGCCATCATAAGTAATAACATTCGTCCCTTTGGGGCTGGTAAAGTTAGTCGTACACTGCATGATCACCGCCCTCTTAGACTTCTTTTTAGAGTCAGCGTAGGTGTTGCTACCCGGCCTGAAGCTAGTGAACAGTAGAATAAGCCCTAAGATCGCTATGCCGAGCGTGCCCAATTTCCAGAACTTGTTCATTGCCGTTCTCTCCTTTTTCGCATGTTGATTAAACCGCTACTGATGTCCCACTGCCCTTGGTTGTTTCTTGCCGCCTTTCTTCTTGTCACTCATGACGTGTAGCGCCTTACCACCTCGATCAATTCATCGGGCATGATCGGCTTTGCGATAAACTCGTTGCAGCCTGCCTCGCGCGCCTTTTCCCGCCATTCCGCCAGATCCAGGCTCGATAGTGCGACGATAGGCACGTCGCGCACCTCTGGCGAAGCGGTGGCGCGGAAGACGCTGACGAAGTTCAGGCCGTCGGCTCCTGGCATCATGATGTCGACCAGCACCAGGTCCGGGATGGTGTTCCAGGCGATGTCCAGGGCCTCGGTCACGTTCGCGGCCTCGGCCACTTCGTAGCCCGCTCTCTGGAGAACGAGAACCAGCATCGCGCGAAGGTCCGGATCATCGTCCAGCACCAGGACGAGGGGCTGTTTGTTTTGGTCCTCAGTCACTTCCCTTTGCCTTTCTTCGTTTCCTTAATCCACTTCGACACATGGCCGGCAACATTGAACAGGTCGTTAGGCTTGATCAGATAGTCCCTGTGCCCCGGCTTTTATCGCTGCCTCTTTCTCTTGCGGCAGGGCGCGACCTGAATAGAAAAGTATCGGGGTTTCGGCGTCGAACTTACGAAGCGCCTCACAGATCGTCACCCCGGAGGCATCAGGGAACGTGTGATCGAGCAGATACAGGTCAAAGCGTTCACTCTCGGCCAGCTTCAGACAGTCCGTGCCGTTTCTAGCAAATGTCACCTGAAAGCCGGCCTGCTCTAGCATAATGGCTATGAGAATGCGAGTGTCGTCATGATCCTCGCAATATAGGATGTGCCCGCTTCCGGTGGTGCTCACCTGTTGGCGCCTTTCCTGGCGGTGGCGCTAACCACACTCCGGGTGGTGGCATGTGCATCCGATCTCCATCATGTGCACTTTGGCCGCGTCCTCGCACTCTTCGCCACAATACTTACTGTCCTTCGCTTGAGGGCATCCGCAGGTTTCTCTCGCACACTTGTTTTTATTCTTATCGTCCGTCATCTCGCCCGATCTCCCTTACTAAATCAAGTTCTCCACTTCTGATTGTGGCAAGTGTAGCAGTCGCACTCAATGTACGCAGTCAAAGCGCCCGCGCCGAACTCTCACCGTGCGGCGGCAAGAACAATACCTCGCCTTGCAAGCAGCACGGCAGGGGGAGACAACGGAGGAATACGCCATAGAGTACCAGAAGAGGGCCGGAATCGAAGGCACAATCTCGCAAGGCGGGCGGTCTTTCAAGTTACGGCGGGCACGCTATATCGGAGAGGCTAAAACTCAT
>JANOGZ010000195.1:0-24069 GCA_031406255.1 Pyrinomonadaceae bacterium
AAACCACCCGTCGCGCGAAGTGCCGGTCTTGCCAGCAATCGCCGTATGTTTCACGGCTCCGCGCGCCGCTCGTGCGGTGCCCTGATTGATGACGGCCGCGAGCATATCTGTCACCATGTACGCGGTCGTCGGCTGGATCACCTGCCGGGTTGGTGGCGCATATTCCTCATGTGAATTGGCGGCGCCAGCATAGCGCGCGATGACGGTCGGGTTAACCAGACGGCCGCCGTTGGCCAGCGCCGCGTACGCGGTGGCGATCTCAAGCGGGGTCGCTTCGGTCGTCCCCAGCGCAAGCGCCGGATACGGAGCCGGCTTCGGCAAACCGAAGCTCTCGGCCACCTGCGCGACACGCCCCAGCCCCGTGCGCTGTGCGATCTCGACCGTCACGACATTCAGCGATTTAATCAGGCCCGTGCGCATCGTCACGTCGCGCATCGAATACGCGCCGCCGTAATTGGCCGGACGATACGTCGCGCGCCGGTCATACTGAAACGTGCGCGGCTCATCCCGATAAATGGAGACCGGCGAGATGCCGCTTTCGAGCGCCGCCGCATAAACGAACGGCTTGAAAACGGAACCGGGCTGGCGGCGGGCATCCGTCGCGCGATTCAGTTGCGACTCGCCGTAGCGATTTCCGCCGACCATCGCCAGCACGTGGCCGGTGCGCGGATCCATCGCCACGAGCGCGGCCTGCGGCCGTTTGCGTCCCTTATAAATTTTTTCGAGCTGTTCGAGTTGCCGCTTGATGGCCGTCTCGGCGACCAGCTGAAGCTCCAGATCGATCGTCGTGTAGACGCGCAGTTCGCGTTCATCGGCCGGCGCCGAAGACGCGAGGCGTGAATCAACAACACGATTTACATAGTCGATAAAATAGGGCGCGGTCGCCTCGTCCGTAGTCGCCGCGGGCGCGACCTCGACGGGCGCACGCGAGGCTTCTCCGGCCTGTTCGCTCGTGATTACCGAGTCGCGCAGCATTGCGGCGATCACCACATTGCGGCGCGCCCTGGCTCTCTCCGGATACCGGTCCGGGGCATAGCGGCCGGGGCTCTGAACCATTCCCGCAATGGTGGCGGCTTCGGCGAGCGATAAATCTTTCAGCTCTTTACCGAAGAAGATCTGCGCGGCCTGCGCGACGCCGCGCACACCGACGCCGGCGCGCTGCCCGAGATAAATTTCATTACAGTAGAGCGCAAAGATATCCTCTTTGGAGAGACGGCGCTCCAGCACGCTCGCGATCATCGCCTCATTGAATTTGCGTCGAAGCGTGCGCTCCGGTGAAAGATAGGTGTTTTTGACGAGCTGCTGGGTGATGGTTGAACCGCCCTGCCGGTGTTCACCATCGCTGCCGGTGCGCGCGCCCCAGCTCAGCAACGCGCGCCCGATACCGAAGAGATCAAGACCATGATGCTCGAAGAAGCGGCGGTCTTCGATCGAGATGATCGCGCGCATAAGCACCGGCGGAATATCATCGAAGGCGAGCGCCGCGCGCTGCCCGGTCTTCATCGCCGTGTCGTTGGTGAGTGTCTCCGGCTCAAGCGCGTAAGAAGTGAGAGGCGCTGCGTCGCTACTACCAGCTCTGATCTCCGCGATACGATCCTGGTTGTCAAATCTGATGCTGATGATGTCATGCACTGGAGACGGGGCAGAGCCTGTCGGGCGCGGGCGAATCTCGATACTCTCGGCGCGCACGGCGAATTCGCCGCTCCATACATTGCTCGCTTCCGCCTCGATGTAGCCGGCGCGCCTGAGCGCTTCGACGAGCCGTTCCCGCGAAAGCTTCTGGCCGCTTCGGAGCACCCGCGGCGCAGCGTAAATGCCGGCGCGGCTGGTCAGATATCCGGAGGCCAGACGCTCATCGACAATCGTCGAATATGAACTGTAAAGGTAAGCCGCTAAAGCGATGGCCGCCACGGTCGAAACGATGGCAGCCACAAGTATAAAACGCAGTACGCCGGCGCGCTCGCGCGCGTGACGGGCGCTCTGGCGGACGGCGTTCAGGTAAGCGCGCTTATTTTTGAGGCGAGGCAGGCGGCGCGGCTCGTGAACAGATGAAACTTCGATGGCCATGCGTATTCTCTCAGCTTGCCTTTCAGAGATAGCCCACCCCGTAATGAGGTCGCGGGCGGGTATATGCCGCCTCTCGTCTTCACGAACTGCTTCTCCTGTCTTTTAAGTAAAAGTCTAATCGGCTCGGGATTCTATTCTTTAGCTGCCGGCTCTCACAGCCCTCCCGCGTCGGAAACGAGCAGTGCCCCCTTCTCCTGCGCTGCTTCGGCCGTTTCGCCCGATTCAGCCCATTGCGCCACGGCTGCACTCGACACGGCGAGGGTAACCAAGACCATGATGATGACGGCCAGTTGCACGAAGCTGGATACGATCGCTTTCATTTTTATTTACCTCTTGTTCGCCGGTTTGGTCGCTAGCTTCCACCAATCCTTAGCGCCGCTGTTGTGCAATGTTTGTGCCAACTCGTCAAGGGTCTTCGGCGACACATCGCATCAGGCATGGAAATTCAATTATTACCGTGTTTAGGTTTCTGCGGCGGAGCTCTGAGAGGCATTCTGGAAGTCTTGCGGGGGCCGCTCAATGCAAGCTTTCGATACAGCCGCGCGGGGATTGTTAGATAAAAAACAGGTCGCTCAGCTTCGAGTCGAGAGGGGACCCTTATCCGGCGCCAGCTGCGCCGCGCCGCTGCCGCTACCGCGCAGGCGGCGGCCGAACTGGAACCATTTCGGGGCGGGCGGCGGTTCCGGCGGGGGTTCGAGCAATCGTTTGATTTCCGGGATGGCGGCCTGCGTCGCCTCCTCACCGGCCTTCATCATCTCCTCGGCGCGCGTCATTTCATCCCAGCGGATGTGACCGACTTTGGGAACGATGATGATATCGGCGGCCTGCCACTGATGCGCGACGGCCGTGCGCTGGACGAGAATGATCGATTGAATCAGGACGCCGATGGCCGATTGCGGTGGGCCCAGGAATTTCGCGCCCTCCGCAT
The DNA here is from genome assembly GCA_031406255.1 of Pyrinomonadaceae bacterium. GTDB lineage: Bacteria > Acidobacteriota > Blastocatellia > Pyrinomonadales > Pyrinomonadaceae > JANOGZ01. The sequence goes on from JANOGZ010000195.1 coordinate 2,996, forward strand.
TAACGTCGACGGCGATCACGATCTCCGCTCCGAGCGCGCGCGCCGCAGCGGTCGGGACATTGGCGACCAGTCCGCCGTCAACCAGCTGGCGTCCTTCCTGATCAACGACCGGCACGTACCAGCCCGGCAGAGCGCAACTGGCGCGAATGGCGAAGGGGAGATCGCCCTCGCCCTTCATGATGATGGCGGAAGCCGAGCGAAGGTCCGTGGCGACCGCCGCAAATGGAATGCGCAGATCTTCAAAGCGCGTGACGGGAAAGCGCGCCCGGATCATGTCTTCCATGCGCGCGTTGGTTTGCACTCCGAGACGCGATAGCGTCATGCGGCCCATATGGCGCCAGCGCAAAATTTTCCCCCACTCCTCGAGTTGAGCGATTGTCAGTCCGGCGGCAAACGCTCCTCCGACCATCGCTCCGGCAGATGTCCCGGCGATAAAGTCGATCGGGATATCATGCTCTTCGAGGACTTTTAAAACCCCGACGTGCGCCATGCCGCGCGCGGCCCCGCCCGAGAGCGCCAGTCCGACGCGCGGTCTTTCTCTCTTCCGGGTTTCTGGAGGCTTTCGCCACATACTGATGGGTCTTCAAGTTTCAGGTGTCGACCGAGTTTCACTTGTCGGGCGCGAAACCCGCGTCGGGAGCGTCAGATGGAGATTCGTCAGGTATCCATTATACCGAACTCAAATAGACGATCTCGGCGGTTGCTCGCGCATTTTCGAGAAAGGCGTCAGTGTCAGACTCGACCTTGCTTTCCGTCAGCTCACTGCGGATTACATCGCGCGCTTCCTCGAGCGTCGGAACGATCCGGCCCGGCGCGCGCCGTCGCTCGCGCGGCGCCCACACCTCACGATAATAATCCGCCAGTTCCTGATCCGTCACCAGGACAAACAGACGAAAGCGAAAATTCAGGTAGTTCTCGATTTCAACGCGCTGCCGCACGATCTCGCGTAGTTGTTCGGCGGTGAGCCCGACGCGGCCGATGCGCTGATAAAACTCCGCGTTCGACGGAAAACGTTTGATTAGCTTGGCCAGCTCGGCTTCGACGTCCTCGCTTTTCGGCGCGATGGATGGAAGCTTTCCGGCTTCCTGCGCGACGAGCCGCTGGTTGATAACGGTCTCCAGGGCGCGGTTTAAATCTTCCGCGCGCGGGTTTTCAAGCGGCGTGGTTGGCTCAAGCGCCAACTGCCACATGAGATCCGTATAAGTCACGAGTTCTCGACCGTTGATGACTGCTATCATCTTATCAACGGTTTCCTGCGCCGCGACGGCTCCGGCGCGCGGCAACAGGCAGAAGACGGCGACCAGTAGTAGTAGCCAGCGACCGACCGCGGGCAGCCCACCGTTGACGCTTCGCCTCCTGGTTACCCGCCTCCGACCGCGTGCTTCCGCCCCTCGCCCTTCTGGCTCGTTTGGTCCTTTTAACTTTTTTGGCCCTGTGCTGCTCTTCATCAGAATGTTTGCCCGAAGCGAAAATGAAGCTGGCCGCGTTTCAAGCGAATCCGCGCCGGATCAGCCGTCCCCTGCGGCACGAAGAATTCCGGCGGATTGAGAAGATACCCGTAGTCAATCGCGAGCGGGCCGAAGGGAGTCTTTAAGCGGAGGCCGAGGCCGACCGTGTGCGTCCAGCGCGCGCGCAGGTTGGGGTCCTCGTCGGCCCTGCGCTCGCGGCCGAAGATATCGCCGACGCGCCGGAAGACGTTGCCGCCATCATAAAATGGTACCAGTTGAAAGCTTTTGGTGAGCGGCACGCGCGCTTCCAAGTTGACCACCGCGAGCGCGTTTCCTCCGATCGGCACGGTAAAGGGATCGATCGTCACGGGCTCGCCCTGGTTATTACGGAACACGCCGCCGGGCACCACGACGCGCGGCCCGGCCTCTTCGAAGCCGAACCCACGCAGCGTCGTCGAGCCGCCGGAGAAGAATCTCTCGCTGATCGGCAGCGTCCGATCAATATCATCAATCACGCCGTTTTCATTGCGGTCGCGCGGATTAAAGAGATGCGCGAGTCCTAACTGAAGACCGCCGGCGAGGATCGTCCCGCCGCGCGCCTGACCGAGCTTGTAATAGCGGCGATAAGTAGTTTGAAACTTATTGAAAGAGAGATTGCCGCCGAGTTGACGGAGCGCCAGCGAATAATCGAGCGTGAGAAATTCGCCGCGCGTCGGATCAAACTGGCGATCGCGGGTGTCGCGCGCGAAAGTCGCCCCGAGGCGCGACAGACGAACGCTGCGGTCGGGCCGGAGCACCGGCGCGATCAGCAGACTGCCGATATTAAAAAGCCTCACATCTTCGTAGTTATAGCGAAGAAACAGCGTGCTTCTTTTCTGCACCGCCCCTCCGGGGCCGAGGCTTAACTCGAGGTCGCGCTGCGTCTCGAGATTGAAAGTGAAACGATTGATCGTCGGCGCGCCGGTGCGCTGGCCGAATTCATCGATCGGCTTGCCTTCCTCATCGAGGCGCTGGACGATGCCGAAGTTGCCGCGATCGATCGTCGAGCGGAAAAAGCGCGTGACGCTGGTATCGCGCTGGTACTGCAACGAAGCGACGAGCGGCGCGAACGCATTCCTGCCGTAACGCTGAAAGCGCGGATCGAAATATTCCAAGCGCAGTAACTGCTGGCGACCGCTGGCGCGCCCGCGCACGCCGCCCTGCCGCAGTTTCCCGAAGAGATTGTTGTTTCGCAGGTCGAAGAGCCCGAGCGGGCCGTTATCGGTCGAAAAACCGCCACCGTAATCCAGCACGCGCGGCTTCAATTCCTCAACGTCGATGATCACATCGCGCTTGCGGAAGCCGCCCGCCGTTTCGCCCGCCGCTTCGGGGCGGATGATGACCTGCCGGAACGCATTGGTGGAATACAAAATACGCTCGCTTTCGGCGAGCTGGTCGGCGCGCAGGACATCACCTTCCCGGAGCGGGATCGATCGGAGAATGGCCTCCTTCTCGGTGCGAACGTTGCCGTTGACGAAGATGCGATTGATGAACACCTTCTCGCCCTCCGTCAGCGTATAGAGCAGGCGCACCTGCTCGTCGCCATCCTTCTTGCGCGGCAACTCGATGACCGAGACCTGGACATCGGCGTCGAGATAGCCATTGCGCGCATATAGATTGCGCATCCGATCGGCGTCGGCGCGCGCCGCGGAGAGCGAAAACGGGCCGCCGATCACCGTGTTCCGGAGCACGTTGCGCAGACGGTCGGCCGTGTAAATCTTGTTGCCGCGCGTCTCGGCGCCGGCGACGCGCGTGAGCGGCCCTTCATCGACGACGAACGTGATGATCAGCTTTTCGCCGTCCACGGAAACGCCCTGCCGGGCGGTGACTTCCGCGCGTCGGTAGCCGAGATCACGCATCCGCGCGCGGATCGTCCGCCGATCTCTCTCGAGCAACTCGCGGCTCGTGTTGCCGCGTCCGTAGCCGAGCAATGGAATAAAACCGAGGGCATTGGCCTCCTGCGAGCGCAGGTCGGCTTCGACGTCTTCGAAAGAGAGTTTTTCCGTGCCTTCGATGCGTATATCGGTGAGCTTGAAGCGGCGGCCGGGATCGACCTCATAAGTGAGATTAACGGTTCGCCCGCTCAGTTCGGCCGGATTCAAATTCTCGCACGTCTGGGCGACGCCATTCACGCCGATCACCGTCGGAGTCGGCGGATTGACGGTACACACGGGCGTCACTTCGGGGAAGAAATAGCCCCGCTCCTGCAGGCGGTTGAGCAGGCGCCGCCGGCCTTCTTCGATGGCCGACTGGTCGATACTTCCCTCGCGCTTGACCGGCAGCAGCGCGCGCGCCTTCTCTTCGGACAGCTCGTAACCCTTGATCGAGACATCCACCTTCGGGCCGACCGCGCCTTTCAGCACCAGATCGATCGTATTGCGCGAAGCGTCGCGTCGTATTTCGGGTTCGTCGAGCTGCGGGGCGAGATACCCTTCGGCGATGATGGCCTGACGGATCGTGTTGATATCTTCGCCGAGAGCGGTGCGTGTAAAAGCCGCGCCGCTCCGGTTTTTGAGATCGAGGCTGATCGCGGATGGGTTAAAACCGGTGATCCTGATGTCAAACTTATCGACCCGCGCCGGCTCCCCGACCAGCACGCGGTAGACGACCGTCGCGCGCATGCCGCTCGGATCGAGCTGCTGCGTGAAGTCGACTTCTGCCTGATAAAAACCGCGGTCGCGCAGGTAGGACTGGATCAAGTCGGCATTATTCTCGAGCACGCGTGGCGACACGCGCGCCCCCGGTTCGAGCATATTCAGACGCGCGCGCAGTTCATCTTCGGAAACGGGCGTGCCCGTCGTGACGCCGAGATCGAGCACGACCTCCGCAACGCGCACCTGTGGCCGGATGATGAAACGCAGTCCGACGGGCGCGCGCCCATCTTCTCCGTTTCGCCCGCTCGCGTCGAAAGCTTCGACGCGGGCATCAGCGATGCGACCCGAATCAAAAAGGCTCTGGAGAGACTCGCGCACCAGCACGGCCGAGAATTTCATGTCGGGCCCAAGGCGCAGGAGCGTGCGTAGCTCGGACACCATGGCGCTATCGGTCGCCGCGCCTTCGATGCGGACTTCGACCGACTGGATCAGGCGCCCCTCATACCGGGTCAGGTCCGGCGCGATCGTGTGGAGCTCCGGATGCGCTTTCGTCGTACCGCACACGATGAGGAGGGCAGCGATCAACCGACACACGAAATAGGCCTGTCTATAATTCACGACAAATGATCGGTAGTAACAGGGTCGCCGTCATCGCCATCTGACGGCGACCATTTTAGATTCTCTTGCGAAAACGAATCTCGAAACTGAAGTCATTACCGCGCGGGCGCAGGCCCCCGATCGGCCCCTGCTGGTACTGGGCGACGAATGAGAGCCGGTCAGAGACGCGATATTCGAGCGCCACCACCTGATTTTGATCGGCCGTCACATTGGTTGAATACGTGATCGACAGATTACGATTGACCTGCCGTCCGACGGTCAGCCGCGCGGTCGGGCTGGCGCCGCCGCGCCCGACGATCAGCGGATCAATCTCGAAGCGGTTCAAGCCGAAAAGCTTATCCGTCGCGCGCTGCACCGGCGAGTTGATGAGCGTATCGGTCAGCAGGCTCGTCGCCGTTCCGAAACCGGACTGGGCGAGCGTCGAAGCGCTGCCGTCACCCGACGATAGATCGCCCGTCGTGATCAGCGAGACAACATCCGTTTGCGGCAGCGCCGGGTCTGAACGCACCGTCGCCTGCGGCTGCGAGAGCGGACCCGTCAGGCTGACGATCACGCGGTAGCCGCGTATCTCCGACTCCGCCTCGATGTTGAGCAACGGATCGCGATCACGACGCGGCGGCAGGTCAATGAAGGCGCGCGTCAGGTCGTAGCGATCATTACGGAAAGTGAGCGTGCCGCGCGTCGCGGTGATGCGTCCCGAGATGATCGGATCATCAACGGGGCCGCGGACGCGCAGAGAAACCGAGCCGATCAGATCGGCCAGGTTGTTACGCACGACGAGCGCGTCGCGTCCTTCCACCTGAAGATCAAGCTGCGTCAGCCCGCCGAAAACGCTATCGTCTCCGCCCCCTTCGGTGATCGAGGCTTCACGGCGACGGTTGATCAAATCCGCCAGCTCGATATCCTCCGTGTACTCGACGCGACGCAGATTCACCGGGCCGCTGATGTTAATCAGCCTGTCGAGCGAACCCTGGACGTTCAAGTTGGCGTCGGCCGTCGAGCGAAAATTATCCGGGAACGGCACGGTCACGTCATCAGCGCGCACGTTCAGGCGAAACTGTGAGGGGCGCAGTCCCTGCAGCAGCGCACCGCCCGCCACCATCACGCGCCCGCCGCCGAGCGTGCCCGTGAGAGATTGAATCTCAGCCTGGTTGGTGGTGAAGCGGACGCGCCCGTCGATGTTCGAGACGGTCAGCCGTTCATCACTAATCAGCGTCGAGAAGGAGGCGCCGGTGACGGCCGCGATGCCGGTCAGACGCTGGTCCGTATAGGCGCCGCCGACGCGCACTTCAACACGCGCCGTGCCGCTGAGGAAGACGTTCGGCGACAGACCGTTCAAGACGCGTAAATTCAAATTGCCGTCAATGCTCAGGTTCTGCTGTCCGCGCGGCGAAAACGCGGCCGTGCCGCCGAAAACGATATCCGTGCCCGGCCCCGTAAAGCGCGTCTTCTCGAAGGTGATTTGATCGGGCGAGAAAAGGACGACGAGCGGCTTGACGGCCTCAAGCTGTACATCTTCGATCTGCACGGCGAGGTCGGTAAATTCGGCCCGACCGCGCAAAGCGCCGAGAGAGAAACCCTCTTCGCCCAAAAGAATGCCCTCGGCCCGGAGCGTCCCCGTGGCGCGTCCCGTGACGCGCACACCCGCATCGGGCAGCAGCGTCTTGATGAGCGGCGTCAGGTCGGCGCCGGTCAGAGTGGTCTCGATCGTCGTCGGGAGTTCCTCGTCGCTGAGATCAATGCTCGCGGCGACCACCTGCGGCTGGCCGAGCAGGCCGGTGGTCAACTCGATATTGAGCTTCTGGCCTTCGGTGCGGCCGACCAGCGTGAGCGTCCCGGCCGGTTGGCCGTTGATGGTCACGTCGCGCCCTTCCGCGTTGAGCATCACCTGATAGCTGCGGGAATCCGTGAAGGTGCCCGACGCGTTCGCCGTGAAATCGGCGGTTCCGGCTAGCTGCGGCGGCGCCGCCCCTCCGCTTCCGGTCAACGCGGTGAGCACATCGAGGCGCACGTTGGTGCCGCGCGCTTTGATGTCGAACGCGGTGGTCTCCGTATCGAATGTGCCGCTCGCCGTCACCTGGCCGGCGCGGAAGCGCGCCTCGAGATTTTCAAGGCTGACGTTAGAGCCGCTGAAGGTGGCGCGCGCCACGATCTCCTCGAAGGGTTCACCGCTGATGCTTCCCGGCCCGACGCGCAAATCAGCGCTGCCAGTCATCGCGCCGGGGAATCCCGTCACGCTCAGGCGTCCCGAGGCGGGCCCGACGCCGGCCAACTGCGCCGGGTCAATCCCGCGCGCACCGCCGGCCAGCGCCGCCACCAGGTCTCCGGCGTTGGCGCGCTCAAGCGTCGCCTCGAAGGCGATGTTGTTTTCACCTTCGAGCGGGATGGTCGCGTTGAAGCGCACACCGCCGCCATCGCGTTCGGCGAGTTGTCCGTCATTGATTCGGACCAGGGTAGGAGTGGAATCAATCGAGGCGGAGAGCGCGCCGAGGTCACGCCCCTTGACGACGAGAGAACCAAGCGACGCTCGCCCGTTAATGATCGGCTCCGCCAGTTTGCCCCGAAGCGTGCCGTTGAAATCGAGTTTGCCGGCGAGTTCGACGCCGTACCTCGCCAGATCTTCTTCCAGTTCCGGGAAGAGCCCCGTCGAGGTGAAGACGCGCTGGAGTTCGGCGGCATCGGTCGAAGCGAGATTGATACTGAGATCAGAATTATCGCTAAAGGAGAATTGTCCGGCGGCGCTCAACTCGGAAGCGGCGGTGCGCAAATTGGCGCGCTCGAGACGAAACAGACCGCGTTCGGCCTGGAGGGCGAGCTCGCCGGTGAGCGGCGTGCGTCCGCTCGTTTCGGTTCCCGTCTCGCCGGTGAACTGGGCGTTGAGGCTGCCGCTGGCCGCTCTAAAATCCGTCCCCGGAAAGCGCAGATCGACCGTGCCGGTCGCCGCTCCCGCGACGGGGACGACGCGGCCGCCGAGCGTGGCGATCAGGCCGCCGACATCCACGCCCTCGAAATTCGCGGCGACGCGCGACGCGCCGCCGCGCGCGGTGCTGACGGTCGCGCTGCCGCTGGCATTCCCGTTGAAGATATCAGCCGTGAAATTGTTAAACTGGATCTGGTCATTGGCGGCGACGACGGCGCTGCGGGCCGCGCCGAGCTTCATCTGGCCGAGCACGCCCCCCCCCAGGCTCAGATCAGCGCTCGCGCGATAGCGCCCGCCGGGCTCGACCGTGAAGACGGGACGCGCGAGCCGCACATTTTCGGCGCGCCCATCGGCGAAGGCGACGGTGCCGACCTCAATGTCGCCCGAAGAACCTTCGACCCGCCCGTCGCGGATCGCCAGTCGCACTCCGGCAATATTGAGACTGCCCGTGCGTGCGCCCGCGGCGTTCAGGCTGCCGACGCTGACGCGCTCAACCGCCACACCCGTCGCCCCGTTTGGTGCGATGTCGGCCGCCACGCCCGCGGCTCTGACGTCGTTGAGCGTCGCGCCCGAGGCCACCACCGCGCCCGCGTTGAGGCTCCCGGCGGAAGCCTCGCTCGCGCCATTTTCGTCGCGCGCGAAGCGCAGGCCGGAGATGAGCGCGCCGCGCACGCTGACGCCCGGCGCCGTAAGAGTATTCGCGGCGACACGGCCGGCCGAGCCCGTGATGCGCCCTTCGCGGAATTCGGCCATCGCATCGCTGAGGATCAGTCCCGAGATGCTCGTGTCGCCGCTCCGCACTGAGGCTGAGCGGAGATCGCCGAGCCAGCGAAAGTCCGTGCCCGCGCCCATCACGCCGCCGGCGAGTTGGACGGAATTCAACTGAAAATCGCCGATGGTCAGCAGTTCGGCGACGGCGCGCCCCTGCGCTTCATAATTTGCGCCATCGCCGGTCGCGCGCGCCGTCACATTCACCGCCTTGAGGCGCACGCCGTCGGCCGCCAGCGCGTCGGATGTCACGCTGCCGTCAACGCGGTAACGCGTCCCCTCGCCCGTCACGGCGCCCGTGAATTGCCCCGCGCCGCGCAGCGTCGTTTCGGTCTGCAACCAGTCTGAAGTCTGCGTCAGGTCAACGGTCGAGGTGACCTGCATTTGATAACGCAGCGCCCGCCAGTCGTCCATCGTGCCCTGCAGGCGGGCTTCGGCGACGGGTGAGCGCAGGATCACTTCCTGAATCTCGGCCCGCGTTTGATTGACGCGCCCGCGCGCTTCGATATCGATGTTGTTTACCGGTCGCCCGTCATAAACGAAGGTCGAATCGGAGAGCGCGAGCTCGACCGTGTTCATCCAGCTCGCGGCCGGCGCGTTCGGATCATCCGGTTGAATACGCGCGCGGACGTTGCGCGCTTCGCCCGAAATATCATGGCGCACATCGTCATAGTGGACTACGGAGTCGCGTACCGTGACGCGCGCGGTCGAGTAGGAAAACAGGATGCGACGGTTCGGAGCGGGCGGGGGCAGGCGCAGGTTGCGAAAATTCGAGAATCCTTCGGCGTCGAACGTGACCCAGGCTTCGAGGCCATCGATTTCGAGCGCTTCGAGATTGACGTTGCGACGCAGGTTGAGCGCGTAGAGGTCTTCGATGCGGATCGTCGCGCGCAGTCGATTAACCTTGCCGAGCATCTGGCCCGTCTGCGCGTCGTACAGCTTGATGTCGCGCAGTTCGGCGGTGCGCGGCGTAAATTTCGTTTCAAAGGATCCGACCTCAGTGCGGATGCCGTACTGCGCGAGGGTTCCAATGATCTGATTGGCGATGATCCGATCAACCTGCCCGCTTCGATAGAGAAACACTCCGAGCAGGAGCAGCAGAAACACCGCGGCGACCGCCACGATGGCCGTCCACATCGCGTTGCGCCGCGTTATATAACGGCGACGACGGCGCTCCTGCTGCGCCGGCGACGCGGGGGCCGCGCCGGGCTCGGGCGCGTTATCTTCTGTTTCCGGCAACGGCGGTCGAGCGCGTTCGTCTTGATCGTCAACAGGCATAAAGCATACGCACAGGCCATCCGTGAAAGACGGCGAAGTAAACAATTAAGAACTGGTCGGGAGAGCCTGCAAAAGTCGTGAGCTCAGGAGCCGGGCGATAGTGGTTTCGCCTCTCCGATCTCGAGTTTCGCCCTATTTTTATGGCCGCCACCTATTTCCATAGTCACGGGAGAGCCGAGCGGCACATTGCCGACGATTTCCAGTTCGAAACCCTCGAGCGCGGACACCTTCGGGGGATGGTTCGTCAAAAGCAGTATCCGGCGCAGCCCCAGCTCGTGAAGAATCTGCGCGCCCACGCCGTAGTCGCGATCCGCGCCGTAGCCGGTCTCGACGCTCGCCTCTTCAAAACTCAAGACGCGTTCCTGCATCAACGCGTACGTGCGCAACTGGTGAATTAGATCGAGGCCGTGATCGCGCTGTTTCAAATAAAGCACCACGCCGCGCCCCTCGGCGGCGATCTTTTCGAGCGCGGTGTGAAGCTGGAATCCGGTGTCGTCCATCATCGAACCGAAGACATCTCCCGTCACGTTCTCGGTATGGACGCGGACCAGCACCGGCTCGGTCGTTCGCACATCGCCCATCACCATCGCGAGATGCACATCATTATTAACCACGTTCTCGAAAGCGATGGCGCGAAAGCGACCGTAGACGGTCGGCATTTGCGTCTCGGCAGCACGCCGGACGAGCGTCTCCTTGCGTATCCGGTAGCGCACCAGGTCGGCCACCGAGATGATTTTCAGATCGTGGGCGCGCGCGAATTCCTTAAGCTCCGCCAAACGCGCCATCGTGCCATCCGGATTCATGATTTCGCAAATCACGCCCGCCGAATAGAGTCCGGCGATCCGCGCCATGTCAACGATCGCCTCGGTCTGTCCGGTACGCACGAGGACGCCCCCTGTGCGCGCCCGCAAAGGGAAAATGTGACCGGGACGCGCCAGATCCATGGGTCGCGTCTTCTGATCGACGGCCGTCAGAATCGTCATCGCGCGATCAGCCGCCGAGATGCCGGTGGTCACTCCGCGGCGCGCTTCGATCGAGACGGTAAAGGCGGTGCCGAGATAAGAGGTATTATCGGCGACCTGCATCGTCAGTTGCAGCTCATCGCAGCGCTCTTCGGTGAGCGGCATACAGATCAACCCGCGCGCGTGCGTCGCCATGAAATTAATGATGTCCGGCGTAATCTTTTCCGCCGCACACGCCAGGTCGCCCTCATTCTCACGATCCTCATCATCGACGATGATGATCATGCGCCCATCACGGATATCGGCGGCGGCCTCTTCAATGGAAGCAAAAGACATCGCAGTTACGCTCGAGTTAAATCTGTCAGGAGAGTTTTGATACCGCGGCTCATGTTACCCGAAAGAGGCCATTTTGGCGAACCGGGGCGCTCATTTGTAGCCAAGCTCGGCCAGCTTTTCCAGCGTCAACGACGGTCGCCCGGCGTCTTCGGGAGCGCCGCTTCGGACGACGCCGGCGGCGAGAATTCGCTCGACGTATTTGGCGATGATATCCGCTTCAAGGTTCACCGGATCACCGGGACGAAGATGCGAAAGATTCGTCACCTGCCAGGTCTTCGGGATCACGGCGATCTCGAAATGCTCATCCCCCAGACCGGCCACCGTCAGGCTGATACCCTCGACCGCGACCGAACCCTTGAAGACGAGGTAACGCCCGATCTCGTCCGGCGGGTAAGCGATCCGCACCGTCCATGACCCGCCATGCTCATCGGCGCCGAGGAACCGTCCGCGCGCGTCGACGTGTCCCTGCACGATGTGGCCGCCGAGGCGTGTCGCGGGCGTCACGGCGCGTTCGAGATTGACGGGCGAGCCGGCGCGCAAGGATCCAAGGGTCGAACGCTGTAGAGTCTCCCGCGAGCCGTCGGCGGCAAATGTCGCGGCCCGCACGTCGAGCGCGGTCAGACATACGCCGTTGACCGCGATCGAATCGCCTTCATTCGTCCCCGCCGTAACCGTCCGGGCTTCGATGCGGAGACGCACGCCCTCGCCGCGCTTCTCAATGCTTTGCACGCGCCCGAGCTCTTCAATAATACCGGTGAACATAAAGTCTATAAATGTAACTTACTAACTCATGTTACGCAGCGAGCGGCTGCGTATTAAGTTTGACAAGTTCAGCATAAGCTGCCTTCAGCGCAGACAAATAGATCTTTGACTTGATCGTAAAGTGACCCACGCCGGTCTTGATCTTCAAGGCTTCCAGTTTGACGTAAGCACACAAGGAAGCAAAGAGGTGGTTGCGCTGTGTGGTTGGGGTGCGTGTCGGCGACTTCTCTAACGAGGCGTTTTGTTTCAAGGATTTGTGATAAACCTCGATGCTCCACCGTTTTTGGTAGAGTTTCGTGAGTTGGTCAAATGAGAGCGTCAGATCGCTTGAAACCAGATAGCGCACGCCCTTTGATCCATCTTCGTTTGTGAAGACCTCTTTGGTCAGAAGCAGTGGGAAGTCCACTTCTTCTAGCCAAACTGGTTGGGTCGCGCCGGTCGTTAACTCAAGCGTGTTGACTGCCACGTACTGACCACTCTTTTTCTCCGCCGAGGTGTGCGCCACCTTACGATTCTCTTTGAGTGGCATCACGAACTCTTTGCCCAACTGATGCTTGATGAACTTCATGTTCTCGGAAGAAGCAAACCAGACATCGTTGAGGACATATTTGAATTTCACCTGATTATGCACGGCGACTCGCAGCAGCATCCGGTAGCGTTCATTCTTCGTCGTGGCGCTTTTGCGTTTGAGTTTCTTGGTTTTCGGGTCCGTGTATTCTTGGGTCTTGGTCACGAGGTCGAAAGCCACCGGCAACGACACATCCGCGCAATGATAGAGCGCGGTGAGAAAGTTGATGCCTTTGACGCTACGGTCTTTCGAGTGATCGTAGTGCCATGAAATGAGTTCATTCTCGTCCGTCGAGGGCTTCTCTTCGATTGAGTCATCAATGATCAAGAGACCCTCGTCACTTTCGACGCTGCGGACCAATGGCTTGACGACACGCCACAAAGCGGCGGAAGTCTGTGGCTCTGAAGCTAAAAAGCGGGTGATCGAATCGTGACTGATTTCATTCGAGAGCAAGCGGGCAAGTCCGGTCGCGCTGGCTTGCCCAAACGAACAGATCAGGTAATCCGTGTAGATGTCCAGCATTGACTTGCTCATCTGTCAAGTTTATCAAGGGCTTCTGCTTTGCGTAACATCAGTTATTAGTAGCAAAGTTGGGATCGAACGCAATCCCGAGCAGACCGCGCTCGCCCGAAGGATCGACGCCGACGGTTAAAAACGGCGTCGGCAACAGGGTGCCGTTTTTGATGACCCGCAGCGTTCCTCCCTGTTCGCACACGAACAGTCGTCCGTCGGGTGCGAAGGCCATCGCCGTCGGACTAGCCAGGCCGCTGGCAATCTGTGTTGCGGTGAAGCCGCTGGGTAGCTGCGCGTTCGCTGAGAAATTGGATGTCAGTAAAATAACGAATATGAGACCGAGCAGGGCGCGCCCGACGCGATGAAGCTCGCAAGGATACCGGCGAATAGTTCCCGTTGTTGCATCAATCATCTTATCTAGCAGTGCGGCAGTTGCCATATAAATTTCTCCCTCGGTAGATAAAAACATCCCACGCTCAGGATCAGGCGGCAGCTTTGAGCCGTCACGTGAGTTCTTTGAAATTCCGTCCGCTTCTGTTGGGGAATAAGGGGCGACGAAAATTATACAGGAATCAGCCGGGGGTTGCCGAGGTTAGCGAAAATCATCATCGAACAAAAAGCGCTTGACGGTGATCGGGCTCATGCTGATCAAATCGTTACCATGTTGAGTCATAAACCGCCGCAAAATCACCCATGTCATGATTTGCTTCGAGCGATCGGCCGCTCCTTACGATGCGCCGTCTCAAAATGAGAAGCGTGCGCCTTCTCCTCAATCGCCGCGTAGAGATGCTCGCGCTCGCGTTCATCCGTCGCCTGCCGGTAAGCGAGCACCAGTTCTTTGAGCGCGGCGAGGTCGCGGTAAACGCCCGCGTCCTCGACCGGCGGCGTCAGGTAAGAGATCAACCCGGCGTAAGACCTGCGCCGGGCGATCGAGCCCTCCGAGGGATTGTTGACGCTGTAGATGTAAATGTGCGGCAGATCACCGATCAGGCGATCGGGCCAGCACTCGCCGGAGAGTCCGACCTGCTTGCCCGGCATGAATTCCAGCGCGCCGTGAGTACCGACGTGGGCGATCGCGTCGGCGCGAAAAATTTTGTCGATGTACGTATAAAACGCGGCGAAGCCGTGATGCGGCGCTCCGCCGCGCGCCATCAACAACCGCATCGGGTCGCCTTCATAGCCGAAGGTCGGCTGGATGCCGATAAAAACATTGCCGAGATGAATACCCTGAATCAGCAGGTTGCGCCCCGAGGAGTTGATCGAACCCGGCGCCGGGCCCCACTCGGCTTCGATTGCTTCCGCGTACGCGCACGAACCTCTGTATTCATCGACGCTCATCCGGTAGGCGATGGCGGGCGTGCTGGAGTTTTCAGGATTCGCTCCGAGCAGCTGCTCGCGCAGCGCATCCGCGCTCGACGGCGCCTCGACGCGATAGCCCTCTTCCTTCAGGCGGCGCAAGGTCGCATAAAGGCTCGGGAACACATCGAGGTCGGCCGCCGTGCCGATGTTGCCCTTGTTCGGCGGGAAGCAGAAGATTAGCAGCGCCAGTTTGATATCCGTCCGCGCGGCCGTCCGGAGGTGGTTCCAGCGGCGCAGGCGAGCGGCGATCCGGCGGCAGCGGTCTGCGAGCGGCAGCGGCTCCGCGCCCCGCGCGCTCATCCCGCCATAGACAAACGGTTCGGTGGCGCCGTCGATCTCCGGAATCGCGATCTGCATCCCGGCCTGGACCGGATTGAGCCCCGTCCAGGAATCGCGCCATGCCTCGATGGTCTGCACGTCCAAACTCACGGCGGAACGAAACGGGCGATTCAACGCACTCAAGAACTGCACCGCCGCCTCGCTATCGTTCATCGCCGGCCCACCGACAAAACTGAATCCGGTTAAAGACACAATCTGGCTGACACGCGCCCGACGCGCCCCCCCTTCCCTCCCTGACGACCGCGCGTCACGGTTTCTGCTTTTTTGTTTAACCTTTTGCTCAACAAAAAACAGCTCGCACGCTTCGCGGTTATCCATAAAGGTCGAGATGGCAGGCAACACCGCCAGGCCCTCGGCTTCGATTGAGCGGATCAGCTCATCGTAATGGCGTCGTGTGCCGCTCACGATCTGCGTGCGCATCAGCAGCAATCCGATGGTCTGTTGAGGCTCAAGCCGCGGTTTATTTTCTTTCCGACTGCGTCCCTCGTACCATGAGCGATAAGCTTCAAAAGTCTCAAAGAGCGCGGGCGCATCCGGATGATAAATGGCCACCGCCGGCATCATCTCCGGCGGCGGCACGTCGAGACGTGCCCCCCGCACGCTTTCCTTTGTCGCGTAGTGCTTCAGCGCATACAGCAGCATCGAGCGAATGTTGGCGGGCGTAGGTTGCAGGAAATAACAGAACAGATACAGGTAATGTTTGACGTCGCGCAGCCGTCCGGCGCTCGGCACCAGCCGCAGCAGCGCCGGCAGGCGCTCGATAAAGCGCAGGTACTGCGTGTGCTTCGGCGGCTTGTTCGCGCGGTGCGCGCGCGCCTGTTCGCCCATCCATGCGCCGACACGATTCGCCAGACGCCGCGCCCGCGCGCCCAGTACGTCTTTGAACCGGGCGGCTGCTCCTTCCGCTTCGTCTGCCGCGTCGGAGAGCGCGTCCTGTCCGAAGCGCAGCCCTCCCATGCGCGTCCGGCGCATCAACTCCGGCATACAGTTGATGACGACAACAGCGCGGTGGCGCGACTCGTAACGACCGAGCAGAGGCATCAGCCGCGCCGCATTGTCGCCATCCGTGACGTGAAAGACAAAGACGATCTCCGACTCGCTCAGGTCGCTTTCGACTTCCCGCCACTCGTCTTCGACAAGCGTCGCGCCGAAGTTATACGCTGCCACGCCGAGACCAAGCCGGTGGCGGTTCTCGATCTCACGCTCCGCCTGACGCAGCGGCGCGAGCAGGCTGGAACCAACGTAGAGAACAGTGATCTTCATTATGTAGCGCTCTGAAAGACGATTTCGCCGCGATCAGCTATTGACAATTTTTTGCGACCGATCGCTTAACGTCTGCTGGCAAACATTCTTGCAATATTATACTGAAAACCCGGCGCCACGTTTTGACCATCCAGCGTGTCGTTTTCAGCGAGCGTCTTCGCTTCGCTCTGCGGGCGATGAATGGTGACGGTGCGCTTCTTGGGATTGATGACCCAGACGACGCTGACACCTGTAGCGAGATACTGCTCGATCTTTTCTTCGACCTCATAAAAGGTATCGCTCGGACTGAGAACTTCAACGGCCAGGTCTGGCGGTCCCGGCCAGTATTCTTTCGGGATGCCGGTCTCTGGGATCCGCTCGCGGCGAATGAATGCGATATCAGGCGCGCGCACGGTATCGGGGTTGCTGGTGATTTTGAAACCTGTCTCTGCGCCGAACAGTTCACCTAGATTGTTTGCTTCGATATATTGACCGAGGGCGATAGTTAACCTGGCGATAATTGCTCCATGCTCGCTGCCTGCCGGCGCCATCTTTCTCAGTTCTCCCTTCACCAGTTCATAGCGAAAGCCGTCGTCCGGCAAACGAAAGAGTTCTTCTGCGGTCGTCGCTTGTGCCGTTGTACTCATCACCCCGAATCCTTCTCTAGCACACCGGTTGCCCTGATGCACTCCGCTTCGTCTTCCTCATCTTTTCACCGCGACGGGAAAATCCGGGACCGTCTGCGGCTTCTGTCACTGACCGTAATCAGGCGACGCCTTCGAGCTGGTCTTCCAGATCGGCGAAGATTTCGCGCAGGCGTTCGAGCACCTCCGCTTCCGCCGCCCAGAAGCCGCGCCCCTGCGCTTCGAGCAGCCGGCCGACGAGCGAACGAGCCGAGTGCGGATTAAGCTCGCGCAGGCGGTCGAGCATCCCCCGGTCAAGCACAAAGGTCTCGGCCACCTCGCGATAGATCCAGTCATCAACCGCATCGGCCGTGGCGCTCCAGCCGAAGGTATTGGCGACGTGGCTTTCGATCTCCGCGACGCCGCGAAAGCCGTGCTTCAGCATGCCCTCGTACCACTTCGGATTGAGCGTCTTGGCGCGTGTCTCGAGCCGGATGGTTTCTTCCAGCGAACGCACTTTGGTTTCGCGCGCGAGCGCATCGGAGAGATAGATCGAGGGGCGCGCGCGCGCATGCTTCTCCACCGCTTTCGAGACGCCGCCCAGATACTCGAAGTAGTGATCCACATCCGTGATGCCGATCTCGAATGAATCGATGTTCTGGTAGGTTGCCTCGACGCGCTCCAGCGCACGCTTCATCGCCCCGCTCGCCTCACGCCCTTCGACCGCGCGCCCGTCGCGGTCGCGTCCGTAAACGAAGCATTTACGAGTGATGAAAAGATCCCCGAGCGTCTCGTCCCTTTCCCACTGTGAATCCATCACCATGAAATTGATATTGGTGCCGTAGTTGCCCGGCGCATTGGAGAACACACGCCCGGCCGACTCGTCAAAAGAGCAATCTTCCCTCTCCATCTGCTCGGAGACGTGGCGCCGCAGGTAGTTCGACTCGGGGGGCTCATCCAGCGCGGCGACACGCCGGACGGCGCGGTCCAGCAGCCCCATCGTCGCGCCGAACAGATCACGAAAGATGCCCGAGACCGTCATCACGACATCGATGCGCGGCCGGCCGAGTATTTCGAGCGGGATCACTTCAATATCGGTCGCGCGATTCATCGCATCGCGCACTGGCCGCACGCCCAGCAGCCACAGCGCCTGCGCGACGCCTTCGCCCTGCGTCTTGATGTTATCCAGACCCCATAAGACCAGCGCCATCGCGCGCGGGTACTGCCGATGCTCGACGAGGTGCCGCTCAAGCAGCATCTTGACCACGCGTTCGGCGCGCCTGAAAGCGGTCTCCGAGGGTACCGCGTAGGGGTTAATCGCATGGGTGTTGCGCCCCGTCGGCAACACATCGGGATTTTGCACGATGTCTGCGCCGGGTCCCGGCTCGATATACTCGCCGCGCAGCGCACGCACAAAACTCTCTAATTCGTGGTTCGTCTTCAGTTGCTCGCGAATTTTCTCAAGCAGCGCGAAGACCGGCAGGGAGTCGGCGGCGGGAACGCTCGCTTCTCTCTCGAGCCAGGCGGCAGCCCGCGCGGTCCCCTCGCGGAGAAAATGGTCGATCGCAGCCCGCACGATCACTTCGACCCGTTCGCGCGCGCGGAGTTGTTCTTCCGTCCGCGCCTCCGCATCAAGCAGCGCCGCGTAAGAACCCCCTCCCAGGCCTTCGGAGACCAGATCAGGCAACGCGCGCGCGCCCGCCTCCGGCCGATCGAACGAAGCGACCATCCGCAGCAGGTCGGCGCACTGGTCTGTCTCCGCGGCCTGCCCGAAGATGTGAAGACCGGTCGGTATCAGACGCTGCTCGATCTCTATCAGCTGTTCGTAGAGGTCAAGCACGCGGCGATCGCGCTCGTCCGTAGTCATCCTTGTGTTCTGCGTTTCACGATCCACCATCAGAATTATTAAACCTTACATAAGCGTACAGCAGTCAGCTTTCAGCTTTCAGCTAAGATAAAGAAGCGCGCCTCCTGCGCCCGGCGCTTTCACGCGCGTCATGTAAAGATCGACACCACACATAACCGGCTGACCGCTGATGGCTGATGGCTGAACGCTTACAACCTTACCAATACAGGCTACCCCGTCGTTTGTTCTCGCGAGGACAAAACCACAGATAGTTTCGGCAAGAAATATAGCTTGCGCCGGTCTTCAACGTAAATGATCGCGCGCTTCAGGTGATGATCAATCTCCGTGACGCCGAGGGATGTGCGGCGAGCGTCGGGAGATAAAGATAGCGGCCGCCGAGGGCAGCGGCGAGCGCCTGGCCTTCGCCGTTTGAAGTCCACCGCTCTTGCGTATCAATCACCACAGTGGAGACCTTCGCGCGCTGCAACGCCGCGCCCAGTTGTTCTATCTCAGACTTTATCCGCCCCTTACGCGCGGCGCGATCCTCGCTCTCGCCTTCGTGGAGCGCGACATTGGCGCGCCCGTCCGTAAACAGCAGCAGCACGACCCTCCCGGACTCATCCGTACCTTCACAGGTTGCGCGGCGGGCCACTTCGAGCGCGTGGAGGAGGCCCGCGGCGAGAGGTGTCGCGCCGCCGACTTCCAGCGCATCGAGGATGCGTTTGGCGCGCGACGCCGAGCTGCATGGCGGCAGCAACAGCTCCGACTCGCGTTGACGAAAACTGATGAGCGCGATGCGGTCGCGCTGAATGTAAGACTGCCGCAGAAGTTCGGCGAGGGCGCCCTTCGCCTGACTGATGCGGTTCATCGCCATGCTACCCGAAGAGTCAATGGCGAGAATAAACAACGTCCCCCGCCGCCGCGTAAAACGCTTGAAGCGCAGATCATCTGTGATCAGGCAGAGGGCCCGCTCCGGTATGCCCTGCTGCCGGCGAAGCAGCTGCGCCGGCGCGGCGGCGCGCAGGGTCGCGTCAATCGCCAGCCGCGCCCCGACGGGTTTGGCGGCCCTGGCGCGGATGTACCTGCCGCGTCGCGCTTCGATCGCGTGGGATTTGATCCCGCGCCCCCGCGCCGAACCCTGCGTGTTGCCCTTCGCCTTGCGCTCTCGCGAAGCGAAGGAGACCTCCGGCAGGTATCCTTCCGTCGGTGGAACGCTTCTGTTCGGCCCGCGCGACGTCCCGCCCCCCTCCGCTGAACGGCGCTGATCACCCATGCGTGTTCCGACTGCTGGCTTCTTCGCGCCCGCACCGGGACCATCGGAGGAGCCAGCGGGCACGGGTGTTTCAAGATGATCGCGCCGCGGAGATTTTCGCGCGCCCTCTTCTTCCCCCGCTGATCCACGCTTCCCGGAGAACTCTTCCACGGCCCGTTCGATCTGCGCGTCGCCGGTGGTTTGTTCGAGCGGATCACGCCGCAGACGATGCTTCAACGCCATCGCCGCCACCCGCCGGACATCATCATCAGTCGCCTCGCGGCGATTTTCAAAAGCGGCCAGAGCACGCGCGGCGCGTGTGATCGTTAGTTCTCCACGATGGCCATCAATCTTGAGGCGCAGGCACAGCTGCGCGATACGCCGCACAAGCGTGCGGGGGACCTCTACCTCACGGACGATGCGCTGCGCGCGTGAGAGACGGCGACGCAGGCGCGCCTGCTCCGGCTCGATCTCTTCAAGGAAGCGCGCCGGGTCCTTTTCAAAAGCTTCTCGCCTTTCGACGATCTCGACGCGCTGCTCCACGTCCTCAGCGGTTCTGATTTCCGTATAGAGACCAAAGCGGTCGAGCAGCTGCGGGCGCAACTCGCCCTCTTCCGGATTACCGGAACCGACCAGCACAAAGCGCGCCGGGTGTTCCGTCGAGATGCCTTCGCGCTCGACTATGTTGCGACCGGTCATGGCCGCATCGAGCAAAAGATCGACCAGATGATCTTCCAGCAGATTAACTTCATCTATATAAAGAAAGCCGCGGTTGGCGTGGGCCAGCAGCCCCGGTTCGAAAACGATGGCGCCTTGCGTGATGGCGCGCTCGATGCTGAGGGTGCCGCAGATGCGATCCTCCGTCGCCCCGAGCGGAAGATCAATGACCGGCACGCGCGAACGCTGCCGAGCGAGCCGTCCCGTCGAAGCTGACCGGTTCATACACTCGACGCACAGATTCGCCTGATCGAGCGGATCACAATTGTAGCGGCAGCCGCGCACCTTGACGATCGGCGGCAACAGGTCGGCGAGCGCGCGGACGGCTGTTGATTTGCCCGTGCCGCGGTGCCCCATGATGAGCGCGCCGCCGATCGAAGGCGCGATCACGTTGAGCAGCAGCGCCAGTTTCATCTCCTCCTGACCGACGATGGACGTGAAAGGATAAACGGAGGGCGGCGGCGTAGCAGCGTGTGGATGTTTGCCGCGAAGCGCCGCGACAGCGTTGTGACGTGCCATGTGGTTTAATAATCTTACGCGTCAAGCGCGGAAGTAGTGATTAAGAGATCAGGCTCGGATGAACAGCCGTGTCTAAAGCTTCTCCGCTTCCAGGGGCTCTACTCCGTGAAGGGTTTGCGAAGCTCCGTCGCGCTGCCGCAGATAACGCTGGTGCAGCAGATGGCCGATCAGGGCCAGCACCGCGACGGCGAGAAGCGACAGCATAGTTTTCGCGGTCAAAGCGTCCATCAAGCTCTTCGCTCCGATGGTGTTGTGTACCGCTATCGCATAGACATACGATTTGACCGCCAGCGCCAGCGTCGTCGCGGCCAGGAAGCGCGCGAAGGGTATCCGCGCTAACCCGGCGGCATAGTTGATAAACCCGTGCGGAC
>JANOGZ010000204.1:0-5041 GCA_031406255.1 Pyrinomonadaceae bacterium
CCGTCATCACGCCACAGCTTGGCGACGCTCTTCGAGCTGTCATTACCGAACGAATAATTTTATGGCTGATATGCCTTGTCCGGCAGAACAGGCGACGGCATTTCACAACCGATAGGCGGCGTGCGCCCCGGAGACTTCAGCGCGCCGGCCGGGCCTTCACCCCGTCTCGAAAAATCGAAACCAGCCCCCTAGGTTTTGCCCTTGAGAGGGTCTTCCGGCCAGGCATGGCGCGGGTAGCGGCGGCTGAGTTCACGGCGCAACTGTGGGTAATGGCGCATCCAAAAACCGGCTAAATCTGAAGTCACCTGTACCGGTCGCTGGCTTGGGGCCAACAGGCGCAGCGCCACCGAGACGCGCCCGCCGGCAACTTTCGGTCCTTCTTTCATGCCGAAAAAATCCTGGAGTCTTGATGCTATCCAGGGGGGCTGCTGGCGCTCGTAATTGACGCGCGCCTGTCGTCCGGATGCGAGCGTCACACGCTCGGGCGCCATCATCGTTAAGAGCCGCACTTGCTCCGCGTTGAGCTTCTGACGCAGGGAGCCGAGCAGGCCGCCCCCACGCGCGGCCTCTTGCAGTTCGGCGAAGCTGCGCTTGCCGTCGCATAAGCGGACGAGACCTTCATTTACCTCCTGCTCATCGAGAACAGGAAAACCCGCTTCGGGAAAGTTGCGGGCCATAAACTCGACGCGGGCCAGGAAACGATCTATCGTTTCCGAGTCGATGAAAGCTCGCACTCCCGCGGCCAGCGCAGCATCGGCGAGCGCTCCCGTTACCTCGCGGCTTCCCGCCTCACTTGTGCGACTTTCATCGAGCACGAGTCCGTCGTACATCAGACGCCGCACCGTTTCGACCCGTTCGGTCTGGGCGTTCCACTGCACTTCGGTTGTCTCGCTGATCGCATCGGTGAAGAGATCAAGCAGCCATTCCGGCTCGATGGCGCTCGCCAGGCGCACGACCGTCTCGCCACCGCGCATGCCCGTTCTTCCTCTCATAGATACGCGGCGCTCTTCCGCTTCGACGGCCACGAGAAACTCTGCCCCACGCACAACGCTCTCCGGCGCGAGGCTCGCCGAGCCACCGCCCGCGAGCGATAGTTCCGCGCCCGGGGTGTTCGTCTGGTCAGAAGTAGTGCGGCGACGCGCCACTCGGTCCGGGTACCCGGTGAGAATTGACATCAGCAGTTTTGTCTCTTCAGCAGACGACAGCTCTGCTGTTCCGCTTTTGCCCTTCGCCGCCGGTTTGCTGCTCGATATTTGTCGCGCGAGCCCGTGCCGCACGCGTTCGACGGCGCGCACAGCATTCGGCTCCAGTCCCATCTGTTGCAGCCGCGCCGGAGCAAAACCCGTTCGTTCGGCGGCGGCGAAAAGATCTAACAGTTCAAGCAGATCAGAAGGGCCGCTGGTTGCTGCCCTCGCCGAGGGACGCCCGCGCGCCTCAAGCAGGATGTTACTGGCGCGGATGTCGCGCTCGCTGATAAGCGCTGCGATAGCGCATCCCTCACGGGCGAGGCCGTGCGAGTCAGCTTCGACGACTACGCGTGACAGGCGCGGATGAAGCGGCAGGCGCAGCATACGCTCTCCGAGCGCCGTGACAGTACCGCGTGCATCGAGCGCGCCAAGTCTTCGCAGCAACGTTTCAGCAGCATCGAGTGCCGGACGGCGCGGGGTCTCCAGCCACTCGAAACTATCGAGATCGGCAATTCCCGCAGCATGCAATTCGAGCGCTGCTTCGGCCAAATCGAGGCGCTGTATTTCTGGCGTGTCATGCGGGGGCCGCGCGGCGAAATCCTGGGCGGTATAGAGTCGAAGGCAGCGGCCCGGTCGTGTTCGTCCGGCTCTCCCGGCGCGCTGCGCGGCGGATGCCTGGCTGATGCGTGTGACATTGAGGACGGGAAGGCCCGACCACGGCGAGTGTCCGGCGCGGCGCGCCAGCCCCGAATCCACAACCGCGACCACGCCTTCAATCGTGACGGAAGTCTCGGCGACATTGGTTGAAAGAATGATCTTGCGCCGCTCGGCGGGACGCACCGCGCGGTCTTGCTCGGCCACAGGCAGCTCACCGTGCAGCGGCAGGACTAACAGATCCGCTTGTTTGGAAAGGCCCGCGCAGGCTTCCTGCGCGCGCCGGATTTCAGCCGCGCCGGGAAGAAAGACCAGTACATCGCCCTCCAAGCCCCCGGTGACGAGTCGGCGCAGGGCCACTTCGACCTGCGTCGCCAGCGGACGTTCATCAGGACGCGGGAGATGCTCAATATCAACCTCGAAGCGCCGACCTTCTGAGCGCAGCACCGGGCAATCGCCCAGGAAACGCGCGACCGGCGCGGCTTCCAGCGTCGCCGACATCGCGAGGAGGCGCAAATCCGGGCGCGCGCCGCGCTGCAACCGCCGCAGCAGCGCGAGCGCGAGGTCGGCTTGCAAGTGGCGTTCGTGAAACTCATCGAGAATAACCGCACCGACCCTTGAAAGCTGCGGGTCAGAGAGCAACCGTCGCGTGAGCACACCCTCGGTAAGGAAACGCAGGCGTGTCCGCGGGCCAGCCACTTCCTCGAAGCGGATGTGATAGCCGATCACCCCGCCGAGCGGCTCACCTCGTTCTTCTGCCACGCGCCGAGCGGCCAGGCGCACCGCTAATCGTCGCGGCTCCAATACCCAGACCTCCCCGCCGCCCGCAGGAAGGACGGTCTCCAGCAATGCCGGCGGCACGCGCGTCGTCTTACCTGCTCCGGGAGGCGCTTCGATCACCAGGTTGGGCGTGTGCCGCAGAGACGCGACGATCTCCGGCAGGAGTGTGTCGATTGGCAGAGACTGCATGTGACCTACTCTGTGGGATCCTCGCTGAGAGCGTTTTTCTTACGTCTCCCGTGTACCGCGGTATTCATCAAGTGTCGAACTCAACCACCCGGCAGCGTCCTGAAGACTTTCCATCGTCACCTCATGCCCCATCGGATACTCCCGGTAAGTGAGCCTTACCGGAAGGGCCTCAAGCATCTCGCGGCTCGCGCGCCCATACTCGACGGGTATCACCGGGTCATAGATGCCGTGCGCGACAAAAATCGGGAGACCTTCGAGCGCCTCCGGTCGGGCCATCTTCTCCAGGGTTTGCCGTGGAAGACGGCCGCTCATCGCAGCCACGCCAGCGATCTTATCAGGTCGTGTGAGCGCTACACTGAGACTCATCATCGCGCCCTGGCTGAATCCCAGCAGGTAGACGCCTTTCGGGTCTACGCTGTAGGCTTTGATCAGTTCGTCTATAAATTCCAGCAGTAATAGCCTGCTCTGTTCGGCCTGCGTCAGATCAGCGACCAATCCCTGCGGCGTGTAGTCAATATGAAACCAGCCATAGCCCGGTTCCAGCGCAATCGGCGCTCTCGCGCTGACCACGAGGAAGCGTTTATCCAGGTACGGCGTCAGACCAAACAGATCATGCTCATTACTACCGATTCCGTGCAGTAGAAGCAGGAGCGGTGGGGCTTCGGCGTCGTGGCCCGTGGGTTCTCGCATGAGATGAGTGAGCAAAATATCGTTTTTCTTCATGATGTTATGATTACCCTTTGGCAAAAGTAGAACAAAATAGCATAAGCCTTCGAGGAGAGCGCGATGCGCCAGTATAAGCGACGTTTCCGCGTACGCCATTATGAACACGATGAGATAGAAATTGTCAGCTGGATTTGTGAGATGGGCAGGGTGCGTGGGGCATGGACGCATGAAATCTACTCTCCGCACAGAGCCGGGCTACTGGCCCGCGGGTATTCGGTGGGCATCTTCGTCAGCTCTGAGGGTAAACCCGTAAGCGCGCCCGATCATATCGTCAGGGATGTATTGCGCGGCCACTCAGGGGAAGCGCCGTGATCGCGCCCACAGCGCTCGCCCCGGTGTGTCGGCTAAAAATTGAAAGTGGGATTCGAGTGCCGGCGCTCCTATGCGCTATGTCTGGTACGAAACCGGCGAACCTTCGCCACATTGCCACAGTCCCGCATATCGCACCACTTGCGACTGTGATTGCGGCTCGTGTCGAGAAAGAGCCAGCCGCATGACTCTCCGCCACACTCGCGTACCCTGTCGAGGCTCTCTGATATGAGCAACTCCGCCGCTGAACGCGCCACGGGCCAGAGCATCAGATCAAGCGCCGTCTCATCTTCGGCCCAGTCCCAGGCATAGCCCTCATTCGTCCCGACAATGCGGGCGCGCGACATCCCACGAGCGAGGGTCGCGTTAAGCGCCGCCAGGTCCTGCTTGTCGGCCGGGCGCCCTTCTGCGATCGCGGAGAAAATCCGGTAGATCGCCTCCCGAAGTTCGACGGCGCTTTCAAAGACCCCCCTCGCCTCCGCTTGCTGGCGGGATGCGATACCGCGAAGCCGCTTCGCTTCCTGTTCGGTTATCAATGCTGCCTGTCTGCTCCACGCGATAAGATCGATGTAACCATCAAGCTTATCGCGATACCCGGCGGAGCCGTCACGCTGGGAGACGGTGTTTGCGAAATCCAGACACAACCACCCTCCCTTGAACCCGAAAGTCACCGGCCCTCGTGGCCCCGCTTCACCCATCAGCACACCCTTCCATCCGAATATTTCTGGTAACTGCTAAAAAGCCGTTGACAGGTTACATGCACCATGCTAGTTTGTAACCCGTATTTGCATTTTAGGTAGTTACGCCAGGAGTGTCAATAACGACGGGCGCGCGGTGTCAACCGTCACTAGTCACAGTGAGCCTGTGTGGGGGGAAGTATCCGATGATTACGCCGGACATGAACAGGGATGCGATCCCGCCACGATGATCTCATGCGCGAAGCGGAACCGGGCCGGCTCGTTCGCACGTTGAGGACGCGCCGATAACCGAAAGGATTTAGCAGATGAGCGAGGTCGTCAGGATTAGCAAGCAGTTACGGAGTGCTTACGAGGGAGAGGCATGGCACGGGCCTTCGCTTCGCGAAGCGCTCAGTGATGTATCAGCGCCGCTGGCCGCGGCAAGACCGCTGCCACATGCCCATACCATCTGGGAAATAGTCAACCACCTTGCGGCGTGGAACGGCGCGGTGCGGCGCC
>JANOGZ010000287.1:0-2075 GCA_031406255.1 Pyrinomonadaceae bacterium
GTGCCGCGCCCGTCGGGAGCCTTTGTGAAGCGTACCGATCCGGCGTTGTCAACATCCGCCCCTTCGAGCGAGCGCCAGGCGATCAGTTCATTCTCCTTTTCGTTATAGACCTCTGCGTCCCACTCGACGGTCGTGCCGGCCGGCGCTTTCGCCACCCAGTGTGAACGCTTATCGCTCATCGTCTTAACCGATTCGAGGTGATCCATAAAGCGCGGGAGATTCTCGAAGTTCCGCCAGAAACTGTAGAGATCTTCCGGCGAACGGTTCACCGTGACGCTTTTTTCCACCTTGATGCCCCGCTCCCCGGAGACGCTCACATTAGGATTACGGCTGGATTTTCCGGCCGTATTGATTCCTGCGGCTTCATATGCAGTGCAGTGTCCGGTCGTGCCGCGATAGACGAGGCTGCCGCCGATCAGCGCCAGCGCCACGCCGCCGATGGTGCCGCGCGTCAGGCCGTAGAGCGCGAGCGCGCCGCCACCGATCGCCGATGCCCACCGCTCAGCGTCGCCCACGTTGACAGAACTCTTTTGCTGAGTCAGCTCGCTGCGGTCGGTACTGGCGGGCTGCGTTAGTGTTGTTTCTCTTGATGCCATCCTGTTTTCCTCCTGGTTCCCTTTCCAAGTCGAGCGTTATCCAGACACGCGAACCCCGATCGTGAGACTGCGCGGATTGTCCTGAAACGCCTCGTTATATTTACATTCAAAGGTGTGCAATCAAAACTCGTGCCGGGCCGGTAAGAAACAACAATTCTCACACGCCGGTTTTTCGCTTTTGTTGAGATTCGGTGATATTCAGTCGAGGGTCCAAAGCAGGCGGGAGCGCGCCCTGATTATCACGATCGAGGCGATCCACTACCGCGCCTGTCACGCTTCCCCACAGGATGTGCGCGGAGATCATGAGGGCATTACGGCGCGCCGGGTGTTCTGTGGCCGGACGCAGAATTCCGAGCGCCGGCAACAAGCCGAGATAGCTACCCGACCATACGGCGAGCCCAAAGGCGGCGCCGCAGACGGCCGGAGGCAGCCGCCCCTGACGCGCCCCGAGAGGAGCATACAGGGCGCCGGCGGTCGCCCCATAAGCGAAGTGCGCCGCCAGCGTCAGGCTCAATCGTTGCGGCTCATTCAAATGCCGCTTGACGCCGATTTCTTCGGCAACCTCCATCGTGATTTCTCTCGGCGGCAGCGGATATCGCTGCCGTCGCGGCAAGCGTCGGTGCATCAATTCCATCGCCACCGTCATCGGCACCGTGGCGACAAATCCGGCCAGCGCGCCAAGCAGGAATCTGTTCATAATTTTCGAGCCTCCTCTGTAGTCTGGATCAATGGCACATCGTATGTCTGTACGCTGGCATACTCTACCAAGTCTGAGGAGGAAATGGAGCGTCGGTGATAAAAGCGTCAAGCCGGGGGAGCGACGCGCGTTCGAGATCAATCACCTCGGGGCGAGTGGTCGAACGAGGCTTTTTTCATCAAACGGTTAAGAGCGAAAAGATCACGGCTCTCCTCCCCCTGTGACACCCATCAAACGGACGCCCGAACGCGCGTCTCTAGCTTTAGAGCCATGCCGAAAACAATAATTACTATTGACTTTGAAAGTCGAAGGTTCTAGCAATATTAAATCCCTGTTTTGAGTTTTGTTATTTGTTACACTACCGGGATCATTCTAGTAACCTTTCAAGAGTTGATGCTCGACGCTTAGTCAAACAGTATGTAACGCAATACGAAAAGGCTGATGTGCTGTGGCCTGTACCGTTAAAGCCATTGACCATGGAGGCTATTAGTCGCGCGAAGCAGCTTGCAGCAAGGGCTTCCGCTAATGGGCTAGAACCACATATGAATCCCTGTACTGGTGTTTGCGATTTAGTTGAGAGCCTTTTGAAGTTGGAAGAGGAAATCCGAAAACGCTGATGGGCCTATAATTGTCAGCCAAGCATACTATTTATAATATTTAGCAAACCCCCTTGATTGGCTGTTGTCAATTCTTTAGTAACAAATCGTGACAAGGTTCAGACCTAGAGCTCAGCTTGGGAGGTGGGAACCTAAGTGGAAGAGATGCCCCGCTGGGAGGGTGTG
>JANOGZ010000341.1:0-1507 GCA_031406255.1 Pyrinomonadaceae bacterium
CCTGTTATCTCCCTGCGAGACGAGCAACAGAGGTCGATCCGATGATCGCACTGAGGCTCGAGTGAGTAAGCCGAAAAGCCGTATTCCAAGAAAGCGTTGTGATGGCCCGCCCCTGTTCTAAAAAGGTCTAAAGTACGCCAAGTGCAGGGTGCTAATTTGTGCGAAAGTTAGGTATGGTTTTTCGCCTTAGAGCCGCTGGTGATCATCAACCAAGGCGAGCGGGTCAAGGTCGCTAATCAGCAGTTGAATGTCAGCGCGACTATTTCAGCAGGGCGAGCACGGCACTGATAGCGAAGGCGAGCAGGAACAGGAAGACAATCAGGGGGACTTTCCACCACAGATCGCTGTTGAGACCTCCGCCGCAATTCCAGCAAGCGCGCTCGCTGCTCATCACCATGCGTCCGCATTTTCCGCAGGGGCGGCGCGGCGCAGTGGTGTCGCGTCCGCACGAAGCGCACGACTGTGAGGCGGCGGGAGCGCCACAGAACGGGCACACGCGACCGACATGGTGCGTGATGGGGTCGCCGCCGACTGGCGGCTGTCTCTCCTCGAAACTCATCGCGCCTCCCGTTAGGCCGCCGGCTTGCCGGTGAGGGCCGCCTCTATCGACATCCCATGCTCGCGGTTGCCGGGCATTCCCAGGCGATGGAACTTGGCGATAAACGGTTTCGCCGGATCAAGAATCTTGATGTGTGTAAAGAGCGCGCCGGTGGAAGCCTTCACCGGGGGGAGGCTGCTCAGCGGGTAATCTATGATCTCCTTGACTTCCACGTTCTTGCCCTTAAAACGGAGCACGATAAACCGCCGGTCGGTCAGCCCGACGACGTACTCTTTCGTCAGCAACGCGACGGCGATCGCGCCGGGCAGAACCGCGAGGGCGAAAAGGGGGAGCATGAGAAGCATGTTCGGCTGCTTGACGCCGTATGCCCAGTGCTTGAGTTGTTCGCCGGGTTCGAGATAGGGCTTGAAAGCTGCGGCGGGGACGTTCGGGTCTTTGAATCTGGCCATCTCACTCCTTCGGGCCTTACAAGAAAGGCCGGTTGGCTTACATTGTGACAGCGCACCCGCCGGTGTGGCAAGAACGCCAGTTCGCACACAGGGCGCACCGAGATCGCGCCCTGTGTGCGCTGGATCAGAAGCTGTAGTTCATTCTCAAAGGGGAGGCCCGGCCGGCGGATCCGGACTTTGCTCATAGCTTTTTAACGTAAGCATCAAAATCATCCCGCTTGATGTAGTAACGGCCTTGCCATGTGGCTTGGAGTACGCCGGTGTAGATGGCCCGCTTCAGCGCGGTCGATGGACACACCCGAAAGGGCAGAAGCTTCCCGGAGCGTGAGCACTCCCCTTCGCCTCAACTCCCACCATTCCTGATGGTCACGCGCGGGCGGCCTGTCGGATGCTTCCGGTGCGACGGCGCGCCTCACCAGTATTTCCGCAGGAAATGCGAGAGGATAGATCACCCCCTCATCCGTCCCCGCCCAGATCGCGGTAACGCATCATGGCCCAG
>JANOGZ010000393.1:0-1072 GCA_031406255.1 Pyrinomonadaceae bacterium
CTTTATCGAGACTTGGCTGCGGGCGGCCACTCTCATCTAAACCGGCTGGCGCATGCCGTGGGCATGAAGCCCTCACACGGCACAAGATGGCGGGCGCGCGATGGCCGATTTTTCTCGGCCGCCATGATAATTGACCCGGCCGAGCGCTTAGCCGAATAATGGGGTATGCAGGAGCCGCGAAGGCTCAGTTCATAAGCTCTAAGCACACGTCTGTGATATTACTATCTCGAAAACTCAAAGATCACCGGCAAGGGGAGGGTAACCGGAGTGGCGCCTGCGAAGAATGAGGATTTAC
Source organism: Pyrinomonadaceae bacterium (assembly GCA_031406255.1). Lineage (GTDB taxonomy): Bacteria > Acidobacteriota > Blastocatellia > Pyrinomonadales > Pyrinomonadaceae > JANOGZ01. Next base: position 296 of record JANOGZ010000393.1, read on the forward strand.
ACGGTAATGTTCCGGACACGGCGGATGTCGCGCTGCTTTTGATCGATGTGATTAACGACCTTGAGTTCAGCAGCGGCAAGCAAGTTTTGCAGTATGCCTTACCGATGGCCGAAAAAATCGCCGAATTAAAGAGACGTGCCAAACAGGTCGGGATTCCTGTTATATATGTCAACGACAACTTCGGCAAATGGCAGTCTGACTTCAACAAGCTTCTGACACACTGCCTCGCCGATGGCGTCTGCGGCAAGCCCTTGGCAGAGCTTTTGCGGCCCGAGGAAGACGACTATTTTGTTTTAAAGCCCAAGCATTCCGGCTTTTTTTCGACCACCCTCGATACGCTTCTCGATTATCTCAGCGTCAAAACCTTGATTCTCACCGGCCTGACGGCCGATATCTGTGTGCTTTTTACCGCCAACGATGCCTACATGCGTGATTTCAACCTCATCGTGCCTTCAGATTGTGTCGCCTCCAGCGATCCGCAGGAAAATCAACACGCGCTCGAACAGATGGGAAAAATACTGAAGGCGGATATCAGTCCCTCCACAGAGCTGGATCTAACAGCGCTGTCGAAGCAGAAATCGGCACCGGAGCCGAAACCACAACCCCAGACGCAACGGTTCGCGCACGAAGCATGAGCGTCAAGCAGCTCCACTTTTGTCTCTCGAAGCGGACGTGAAGGCGCTCACGAATCGCGTCGCGAGCCTCAAGGGCGCGGCCTCGAAGGGCGGGAGTCCTCGCACGGCAGGCCCGACCGCGGTCCCCAGCGCCCCGGTGCCC